>CAMDOP010000312.1 GCA_945903675.1 Crenothrix polyspora | reverse complement strand
CCTAGGAGGCTAGCAACTTAAGGCGTGACAGATACTAGGCTTAATTTTCACCCTTCGCCCTTTGTCGGCGTTTTGGAGAGCCCTGTCTAAAAGTGAAGGATTAAGCTAGTGTCCCGTCTTAAATTGGTAGCCCAAATTATACTCAAAATTCCTACTTATATGAAAAATACAAACTAAGATTACGCTACTCATCAGTAAAGTATTAGGTATTTCGATATAAGTTAAGAAAGCTGGTCATTTTTATGCACTTAACTTTTTCCAGGTAACATACCAACTGAACCCGGTTTTATACGTTTGCATGTGACAACGATGTCTTCCAGATGACATTGACTTTTGTTTTGATCAGAACTGCAAGGTTTACAAACTGATTTACCTAGATCTTTCACTTGCTCAACATGCCAGCCATAACCCTGCGACTGACAGAATAATTTAGTATATCTTGAAATATTATAAGGTTTTGATGCCGTAGCTATGGCCGCATCTTTTGCTTCACATCCTGCTGAAGGA
Source organism: Crenothrix polyspora (assembly GCA_945903675.1). GTDB lineage: Bacteria > Pseudomonadota > Gammaproteobacteria > Methylococcales > Methylomonadaceae > Methylobacter_C. The sequence goes on along the minus strand of CAMDOP010000312.1, from coordinate 3,852 downwards.
ATTGAGTTAGCCATAAGATCCCGATAAATAAATTCCGAGGCCAATACGGTTTTTGAGAAAAAAAATAACACTAGCCACAGACATATTGAAGTGATTTTCATATTGTTTCCTGCTTCGTCATTAAGTTGAATTGATTAGTTTAAAACCCGAATATTCATAAGTGCCTTTTCTTCTTGTAATTGTTGTTTTATCGGTGAAAACTTTTCCTGTTCACTTTTTTTAACCATGGCAATCACTAGCAACAACGTTAATATTGTGCCGCCAACATATAGCCAAAATTTATCTTTTGTTTGAGTATCGTTGTCCATTTCCTATACCTTTTTTTTAAAATAATAAAAGAAGCTGAGCATTCAAGTATTAAAGCTAAAAAGATCAATAGAATGCTTGATTTTTTCATGAGTAACTTCCAGTTACTGATTTTGATTCACTATAGTAGTGAATCGCTATGTTATAGCTTTAATTTTATTTTAGCAATGAAATATATGTGTGTGTCAAAGATGAATTATGAGTAAAAAGTATACGCATATTTTTAAAGTTAAATATGCCTAAGGTTTGCTAAAGTTGAACTTTATTGGCTGGGCAAAAGAAGAGATAGAATTTTAAAGGAAGAACTTACTCACAAAGCTATTAGATATAAGGCATTGCGTACAGTATTGCCATTTGTAAGTTAATTAATCAGCAGGCAAAAAAAATGCGGCTAGGTAGCCGCATTAAAGAATGATATGAATCTCTGAATTCCGTGGAGGAAGTTTGCATCTCAAGAGTTGCAGCTATATTAACGCTAAAATTCAGTAAAGGAAATGTGGCATATTGTCGCATAGCCTTTTTGTTACAAGAGCTTGCAAAATGATAGGCAAAAAAAATGCGGCTAGGTAGCCGCATTGAAGAGTAGGATATAAAACTCTGAATTCCGAGGGGGAATTTTGCATCTCAAGAGTTGCACATATATTAACGATAAAATTCATTAAAGGAAATGTGGCATATTGTCGCAGTCCCTGTCTATATAAGATTTCGTGAATTTTTCTTATAGAATAACAGCTTAAAGCTTAATTCTTCGCCATTTTTCTGCGCTCATAAAAGCTTAAGCATCCAGTTTAATGGTCTTTTCTATGTAGCGTTGTCGTTTCTTAGGTGCAATTTTGTCAATTTCCATCATCACTAAGCTATCGATGCAGTCGTTGAAATCAGGATCAATATTGAAATCAATGAAATGGCAGCCTTTATCAATACATAATTCAACATACTGTTTGTAAAGCGTAGGTACTTTAACGCCGAGTTTTTTTAGTTCAGTATTTAAGACTTTAAAACTAACGGAATATTCATCGTCGAACGCTAATTTGGCAAACTGCTGGCTTTGATCGGAAATCACAAATGGCATTCGTGCTTTAGCTTGCATCAAGGGTGAGCCAAACTGATGTTCGTAAAAGCTCACTATGAGTTCTTTAGCTTCTTGGCAGTAAGCATTACTTAGGCTGACAGGACCAAACATGTATTTAATATCTGGACGCTCTCGTAAATAAGAGCCTATGCCTTGCCATAAATAATCTAAACTATACTTTCCCCAGTAGCGAGGTTGTACAAAACTTCGGCCCAATTCGATACTTTGCGGTAAATACTTACTAAAGTCACCGCGTAAATCGAACAAACTATTGGTATAAAAACCATCAATACCATAGGTTTCCATAATCTTAGAGCCTTCGCCGACGCGATAAGCGCCAACTATTTCTAAATCATTGTCATCCCAAAGCACTATATGGCTGTAATACACATCAAAGCGATCTAAATCTGAGGCTAGCCCCGTACCTTCTTCTACTGTACGAAAAGTTAGTTCACGTAACCTAGCAATTTCCTGCATCACTGGACAGTCATCAGCAAACTGATACAGAAAGATTTTCATACCATCGCGGGTTTCACTTAATAAGGGCGATAGATACAGTGCTTTTTTAACGGCTTTAGTGTCGGTTGGATGGATAACCGTGGCGACGGTATCAAACAACGAGGTTTTTCGCTTTCCACCCAAATTTAAGACATGTTTACGAAAACGTTGGCATAGTTGCTTATTGGTTTCGTCAGAGTGTTCGATAGCACTATAAGGAACAGGGGCGCCCACGTTGAACTCGATCGTTTGGTTTTGTTTATTGAACATCTCTTGAACTAACCATAGCGTAGCCAGAGGTTTATAGATCATCGATAAACTATAGAAAAAGGCCGAGTTTTTAGCCTTGATATGAATCGGCAAAATAGAGCTGCGTGTTTTTCTAGCTAATTTAAGAAAACTATTTTGCCAAACACCATCACGTACGCCTTTAGGCGTGATTCTGGATACTTCGCCAGCAGGAAAAATAATAATAGCTTCTTCCCGCTCTAAGGAATCTATCATCATTTTATAAAGTTTTTTCAGCTGTTTCTTATCAGTCAGTACATCAACCGGAAAAAACACAGACTCTAAGGGTTCCATCTGCGTTAAGACACGATTAGCCATAATGCGCACATCAGGACGTACTGAGCGTATGAGTTTTATTAATGCCAGTCCATCGAGCGTGCCAATCGGATGATTCGCAACAATCAGTAGGCGCCCTTCAGAGGGGATGTTATTAAAGGAATTGTTGTCGACCTGATAATTGAATTTAAAATAACTGAGTAGTTTATCCAAAAAGGCAAAACCACGTAGATGCTGGTTCTTGGAGATAACAGCATTAAAATCGTCTTCGTGCAGGAGTTTTTTTAGCGCTTTGATGGCTAGCGCGTTGTCTTTGCCTAGCTTAAAATCTGGATAGGTATCTTGTAATATACGTTCGGCATTGATCATGGAGGTTCCTTATTAACCAAGACTAGGCAGTAGATGAACCCTAGTTTTTTTTCAATTTAAGTAATTTTAGGCGGTAAATATGTCAAGCTTGTGACAGCTAGAAATTGTTGTTTGATTAAAGCTGTCACAAGCTTGTCATCTATAAAGAAGAAAATGCTGCAAGATGAAACTACAATCAATTAATTGATACTTATGACAACACCACAATATCGCACTATCTGGATTTCCGATTTACACATCGGTTCTACGCAATGCCAAGCTGAGATTTTGCTAGATTTTCTTAAACATAATGATAGTGAAAAATTATATTTAGTCGGGGATATTATCGATTTTTGGGCCTTATCCAAGAAAATGTATTGGCCCTCTAGCCACAACACTATCATTCAAAAACTATTGCGTAAAGCACGACATGGTACGCAAATCATCTACATACCAGGTAATCATGATGAAAACTTACGTGAATACGATAACTATGTGTTCGGTGAGATTACCGTTAAACGGTCTGACATACACACCACAGCATCAGGACAGCGTCTGTTAATTGTTCACGGTGATGAGTATGACAACATTGCAAGACACAGTCGTTGGGTGTCTCATCTTGGCAATATTGGCTACGACTGGCTGATTGAGCTTAACCGTGGCATTCGTTGTCTCCGAAAACAACTGGGTGTGCAGTCGCATTTTTCTTTGGCCACTTATGTTAAGTTTAAGGTTAAAAATCTGACGCAGTTTATTTACGATTATGAAGAAACCATGGTGCGAGCTCTTAGAAGCGAAAAGCTAGACGGTGTGGTTTGCGGGCATATTCATCACGCTGGACTTAAGCAAATCGAGGGTTTTTGGTATATCAATACCGGAGATTTTGTTGAAAATTGCACGGCTGTTGTTGAGCATTTTGATGGTCGATTAGAGTTGTTACAATGGCGAGTAACCGAATAGGCTTTAGGCCCGTTGCCTAAAGCCCAAAAGCAGACAGCTTATTAAGTAATGATCTTTGATATCGGCACACAAAACTCTGTTGTGCCATCTGCTGTGACGGCACA
>CAMDOP010000311.1 GCA_945903675.1 Crenothrix polyspora | reverse complement strand
CCTAAAAGTTTAGTCATCTTAGATGAGCTTTCCGAAGGTACGACCTTTGAAGAAAAGATGGAGTCTTCAACTAACGTACTTAACGGTTTTTACCGTAAAGGCAACAGCACTATTTTAATTACTCACAATCATCAACTGGTTGATCATTTTGCAAAACTGCGGGTAGGTTTAGCCAAGCAAGTTGAGTTTGCAAATGAAGCACCGACTTATAAATTAATTGACGGGATTTCTCGCGTCAGTCACGCTGATCGTGTTGCTAAAAAGATCGGCTTTTCAAAAGAAGACATAGAACACTATTTAACGGACACAAAATGACATTAGGCACTCCATTAAGCGGCAATGCGACCAAAGCCTTATTATTAGGCAGTGGTGAATTGGGTAAAGAACTGGCTATTTCACTGCAACGCTATGGCGTTGAAGTCATTGCGGTAGACCGTTATGAAAATGCCCCTGCGCATCAAGTCGCTCATCGTAGTTATGTGATCGACATGACCGATGCTGAGGCCGTCAAAATGCTAATTGCTCTTGAGCAACCGCATTTTATTATTCCTGAAATTGAAGCGATTGCCACTACAGCACTGGCTGAAATTGAAGCCGAAGGTTTATGTACCGTAGTACCTAATGCCAGAGCCATACAGTTAACCATGAATAGAGAAGGCATACGTACTTTGGTCGCCCAGCAGTTAAAGCTGCCGACTTCAGCCTATGCTTTTGCAGAAAGTTTTGAGGAATTACTTGCGGCAGTTGAGGCCGGCATCGGCTATCCGTGCTTTATTAAACCAACTATGTCATCATCCGGCAAAGGCCAATCGATGGTCAAAAATCCTGAGCAACTTAAAGCGGCCTGGGATTACGCTAAAGCTAGCGGTAGAGTCGATACCGGCAAAGTGATCGTTGAAGCCAAGATCGATTTCGATTTTGAAATTACCTTGCTCACAGTCCGCGCTTTAGATGCCGATAAAGTAATACAAACCTATTTTTGTGCGCCTATCGGACATCGACAAGAAAATGGCGATTACCGAGAAAGCTGGCAGCCGCAGATTATGAGTGCGGCATCTTTAGCCTTATCTCAAGATATTGCGTTTAAAGTCACACAGGAAATCGGTGGTCTAGGCTTGTTTGGCGTAGAGTTATTTATCCAAGGCGATCAAGTATGGTTTAGTGAAGTCAGCCCTAGACCTCATGACACTGGCATGGTGACTATGGTCACCCAGAAACAAAATGAATTTGAATTACACGCTAGAGCTATTTTAGGCTTACCAGTAAATACTGCTTTGCAACAAGCAGGCGCCAGTGCAGTTATTTTAGGCGGCGTTGATGCTATGGCTGTGAGTTATGAGGGCTTAGCGCAAGCACTCACCGTACCTGATAGTGAAGTAAGATTATTCGGCAAACCTGAAGCTTTTACCCACCGACGCATGGGGGTTGCTTTAGCCAGCGCAGACAATGTTGATGAAGCTAAGAATAATGCGATTAAAGCCGCAAGTTATGTGGTTGTTAAGGCATAAGCCTACCAATCTAAGTTGGGCTAACGGCTCTATCGTTAACCCAACATTAAAACTCCAACAGGTTGGGTTGCGAAAAGCATGCAACCCAACCTAGCTGACAGCTTAAAAATATTCTCTACGCTAATCAACAAGGTGTATAAATAATGAAAATTGTCATTATGCTAGCTATGTTATTAAGCTCTACTCAGGTCGTTGCCGACATTTATAAGTTTGTCGATGCGGATGGTCATATTTACTATACTGATGAACCTCGCAATAAACTTTATAAGCTCATCATTAAAACACCACCGGCACCCATTCCAGTTTCTGTTTCTGCTTTGAGAGGCCATTATTTCAAAAATCAAAACTTTAGCGGAACTAACAAAAAAAGATTTACAGATCTTATAGAACAAACTGCTTATAAACACCACGTTGATGCCAAGTTAGTGCATGCCGTCATTCAAACAGAATCCGCTTACAATGCCGACGCGCAATCGCCCAAAGGCGCAGTCGGGCTTATGCAATTAATGCCAGATACTGCTAAACGCTTTGGTGTAATCGACCGCAATGACCCAGACCAAAATGTCGACGGTGGCATTCGCTACTTAAAACACTTAATGGATTTATTCAATCCCAATATAGACCTTGCACTTGCCGCCTATAATGCGGGTGAAAATGCCGTCATGCGCAATAATAATGCTATTCCTCCGTACCCTGAAACCCAAAATTACGTTAAACAGGTATTAGCTTTATATCGCCAATAAGCAATTATGAACAATGAATGGCTATGCATACTTTAACAACCTCAGCCTTCGATCCAAGCAAGCATTAGGTCTATGACTGTAGAAGGATCATCACTTAATTAGTTAGCGTCTTTGTGCTAACGTATTTTGACAGCCGACCATTTACATGTTAGTTTTATCACAGGCTTTTAACTCTCTCTCTCTATTCTAGTTATACAAAATTTACGGCTTACGTTGCACTAACCCGACTTACCCTAGTGTTATACCGCTAGAGCCTCTACTTTATGTAGTGATGTTCTTAGATTTCTATGATTACCGTTAAAAATGCAGCTACAACAGATTCAGTCTATGAATTTTTCTATGGATAACATTCCGTCATGATGAACCGCAGTGTTTTTTTTGCTACTGGCTTGTATTTAGTCTTTGTCATCTATGGCAGCCTAGTGCCATTAGTGTTCAATCACTTATCCATTGAGGCGGCCTTAACGCAATTTAATCACATCCCTTATTTAAGACTAGGGATTGACTCTAGAGCCGATTGGATAGCCAATATAGTGCTGTATTTTCCTTTGTCTTTATTGGCATCAGCCAATTTTAATCATGTACATACTCTGCTAGGTCGGCTTTTAGTCGCTACCCTAGTCTTAGCTTTTTGTCTGCTTATCGCCATTTCGGTGGAGTTCACCCAATTATTCTTTCCTCCTAGGACAGTTTCATTAAACGATTTAATCGCTGAAGCCTTGGGTTCACTGATTGGCGTATTGAGCTGGTTATTTTTAAATACTTATTTTACGGGCTTATGGCGCCAGTTAATCAGTGCTAACAGGCTGTCTGTAAAATCAGCCATTATCTTTTATGTATTGGTTTATGTGGTACTCAGTCTATTCCCTTACGATTTTGTCACCTCCATTGCTGAGCTTAATTTGAAATTAATCAACAGTTCAGATAGCTTTTTTATGGATTTCTCTGCTTGCCAAGTAAATGCGGGGCGTTGTGGATTTAAAATATTCTCAGAAATAGTACTATTAATACCTTTAGGGTTTTTATGTGGTTATTTACCCGCTATACAACAAAGAATAACCGTTGCAGTATTACTAGGATTTTTTATTGGATTGATACTAGAACTGATACAGGTTTTTTTGTTATCAGGTTCTGGGAAAGGCCTTTCCATTATCACTCGTATGATCGGCATGGGTTTAGGCGCTAGTTTATGGACACACATTCAAGCCTTAGATAGGGCTATCACTCTTAATTTTCTAAAACGATCACTGACCTTAATCCTACCTCTTTATCTGCTACTAGTCATCGCGGCTAATGGAGAACTTACTGATCACTGGTTATTACTACACGCAGCCCTAGAAAGGGTGACAGACATACATTTTTTACCGCTATATTATTTTTATTACACCTCTGAAGGCGTGGCTTTAGTAAGCCTGTTAAATACCATCGGCCTTTATTTCCCTATCGGTGTATTTTGTTGGCTAGGCTTTATCAATAAAGATCATCTGCAGCGCCCACCTACTCTGCATTGGTTTTATGTGGGATTACTTGCGGGATTGCTGGCATTGGCCATAGAGACGGGTAAATTATTTTTAGTGACTAAACACCCTGACCCCAGCAATATTTGGTTGGCTTTTATGGCTGCTGCGGCTTGTTATCAAATCATGGGCGTCCTACCACAATGGTTATTACAAGCCCAAAAGCCTATCGCAGCTATAACCATCGAAGCGCTTGCTACTACGTCACAAAACACACAACCGTCCCAGCTATCTGCTTTTGAGGCCGATAAGCGTTGGCGCATCGTGTCCTTATTATTGTGGAGCCTTATCATGGGGGCATTATTTGATTATCCTCTGGCACCCTTAGCTTTGGGATTATTTCTGCTAGGCTACTCTATTTTAATGGCATATGTACCTTATGCTTGGTTAATTGTTATACCCGCGCTATTGCCACTGATGGATTTTGCCCCATGGACAGGGCGCTTTTTCTTTGATGAATTTGATTTACTTATTTTAACTACCTTAGCCTATTACTTTTGGCACAAACCCAAACGCACCCAGCGCTCATTATTAACGACAGCTAGTATTTTACTATTGACGATATATACATTGCTGTATGGCATTAGTTTATTAAGAGGC
>CAMDOP010000310.1 GCA_945903675.1 Crenothrix polyspora | reverse complement strand
GAAGGGGCGCGGCATGGATGCCGCGCGTCGGTAGGAGGGGCAGGAAGCCCTCTCTACCGACCCCCGACAAAACCGAGGAGCGCAGATCGAGCTGCAATCGAGCCGCCTTTTCTTTGGATACTTTCTGGCGGCATTCCCACGCAGAGCATGGGAACGAGAAAAGTATCTCGCCTTCGGGTGCGATTACCCGATACAAAAGTCGTCGCGATAGCGACCTCATTATTTGTTTTTTATAAACAGCTGAATGGCTGCGTAACATCAGTGAATAAAATAAAATTAAAAGTATTTAAGATAACGTTAAGGCTTCGTAGGCAAAATAGAACTATCAAAGTTTAGAGATTTAAAATATGAACAAAGAACTATTTAAAAAAGAAATAAATAACGATGATGGCCCTATTGCATCTAGGCGCAAGTTTCTTAAACAAATAGCTTATGGCTCATTATTAACAATGGGTGGTTCTAGTGTTGCTTCGGCAGCGGTACGAAATGTCATATATCCTGCAAAGCGTGGTCAGTCCCATACGCAAAAGGCTAGTCACAACCCTGTAGGTCATGGCTCGTCTCATATACAACAAGTCGCTCATAACATCAAAGCAGGTCATAAAACTGCCCACGGTCATTCTTCGCATGCCTCGCATGCTTCCCATGGACGCATTCATTCACATCCTATAGATCCTGAGATTATTAGTCGACACGCCTCACTATCATCAGGAAATTATTATACGCCCTCTCATAAAACGCTGTTTTTAGAGCATGAGCATACGGGCGATAGTTTAAAGTTAACTTATTTTGAACAAGGTCATTATGTCCATGGGGCATTGGAAGAAATTAACTTTTTAATGCGTGATTATCATACGGATGATGTTCATCCTATAGATACGGCATTACTTGATCAATTATTTGATTTAAATGAAATACTAGGTATCAATAAACCGATACACATTGTGTCTGGATATCGATCGCCGTTTACAAATGCTCAATTACGTAGGAATACACCGGGTGTTGCTGAGCATAGTTTTCATATGCAAGGTCGAGCGATTGATATTCGTATTGAAGGCGTGCATGCAAGAACTATTAAAGATGCAGCACTCAGTATGGTGCAAGGTGGTGTAGGTTATTATCCATATAATAATTTTGTACACTTAGATACTGGTGATATTAGAACCTGGTAACAAGCCGTTATTTAAACGTTTGTAGTTTTATGTAGGTCGGGTTAGCGATAGCGTAACCCGACAAATGGTGGGCAAACGATAAAGCTGTTTGCCCACCCTACGTCCTACAAAAGGTTTAGCGGTTCCAAGGTGTTATCCCTATCTAACGTTGTTTTCTTCCTAGCTTTATTTTCAGTAAACGCTTGAAATAGCTTTTTACCCTGCCATTCGCTATTCGCTTGGCCATATAAACTATGGTTTAAATGCAAAAGCTCATCTCTTAAGCGAGCATCACAAAAATCTGCAATGCCTCCTAGAGTCGATTGATCAAAGGTAAGATTACCCCAGGTAATTAAGGCATTTTTAGCGGCTGTTGCATCATTCTGAGTACATGCTTTTTTCAGTGCCTTAATAGTAACGCTGATATCAGTATTTACATCGACATCCTTAATAAGTAGGTCTGATTTTGTACGAGCCTTTAAGAACACTATAACGGTTATTAACCAAGCTATTGCTAAGCACAGGCTGAGCCAAATCCAATAATTGGTTTCTGGCACTGTATTAATGGGTGCTGTCGTAGTTATGGCTTGGGTGTTAACAGACGTTATCTGCGGGGTGTTCACTATGGGTTGTACACCGGCAAGTGCAGTTAACCTTGTTTCTGGGATTTCAGCCATTTCCATTTTTTGGCTGTCGGTATTAAACCAAGGAATTTGTATAGCGGGTAACTGATAATCTCCTGCTTGCGAAAGTATCAATGCTATCTTTTCTTCTCTGAAAGCGATCACACCATCGGTTTTTTTCTGTTCTTGTAATACCGGCTGGTCAGGATACGCCTTTAATTGATCGTTGCTTAGGGTGGTATTTAGCCCAGGAAGTTGGCTGACGGTTGCGCCTTTAGCTAATAACGTTAAGGTACGAGTTAGCGGTTCACCTATCTTTAACTGTTTAATGTCGCCAGACCACTCTTGTTTAAAAACCAATTGCTGTGCCGATAACCAATGTTTTCCGGTAAATGTTACGGGTGCAGGTTTTACATCCAGTGAAATAGCTTTGGATTCGATGCGTTTGGTTTTGGTGGCTTGTGAGTTAAAGAAACCATTAAAGTTTGGGCGATTGTTAGTTATTATTTCAGCTGTTAAGGTTAAGGGCTTAATGGTTAATTTGCCACTTTTTTGTGGGAAAATAGCATATTTGCGCTCAGTCACTGAATAATCTATGCCATTTACTTGGGTATTAAAACGACTATCATCGCCTAGCCTTTCGATGACGGCATCCGCCAATTCTGGTTCATCTAGGCGGGCTTGCGAAAGATCAACTCTAGTATATAAACGTAGGGTATATAAAACTTGAGATTGTATATAGATATTTTTGGATGTTGCTTCAACTTCGAGGAATATATCTTCATCGATATTACTGTCTTTATTAGTGATGGCTTCAGTAACTGAAATCTGTATAGGTGACGTAACATCATGACCAAATTTAACGGCAGGAATTATAAGATTACCTGCATGTTTAGCCATTACCATTAATGACCACTGTATGGTTTTAGTTGATTTTCCGTTAATCCAAGATGAACTACTACCGCTACTTTGATTAAGTATAGAAAAATCCCGATCTAGTGATCTAAAATCAGGGTCATCATCAGGTGCTTCGTTGGCTGTATAAGTTATTTTAAACGATTCATTAAGATTTACAGGGTTACGATCGGTTTCAACCTGAATAGTCGTGGCCAAAGTTTGTTGTGATAACAAGGTTGATAGCAATAGCATACACACTAAGCTAGTGATTTTATAATTAATTAAGCGCTTTATTATGTTCATTAGTAACTTATTAGATATAACAGGTGCAATGATAGGGGTTTACTCATTTGAAGAAAGAATATAACCGAATAGACAAAATTATCATGTATTAACCGTTAGATAGCAAACGGGATATGGTTGAATGACATAATAGCACTAGTAAATCTATAGATTGGATTTATAAAAAATAGACTTTGAAAACTAACTGTCTTAATTATATAAGCATATATAGATCAATAACTTCATATAAAACCATTTTGTTAGCGAATTGAGCTAATTATTAAAGGGAATTTCCTAAATGCTTACCATAAACGTATAAATCAATTTCTAAAACCGCTAAAACGTTTTTATTTTAATGTTTTTACAAGAGCAACTTCGCTAGAGTTTTCTGAACTTTATTTTTTCGTAAACTAAAAGTGGCTTATTCATTTATAAAAACGCTTAGTCGTTTATGGCTTTTTTTTTATTTGCGATAAGTTAGCTAAGCTTTTATAAAAACCAGAAGTTAATCTTGAAGTAGCGAAGTTTGTTTTATAAAAGCCAAAATTCGATCCTGAATCGCAGAAGTTTGATTCGCGTAAAGGCGGTTGACCTATATTGAAAAAGCAAATTATCTTAAGTAAAAGCCAGTATTCAATAGTAAAAAAGCAAAGTTACTTAACTAAAAGTCAGTTATTCAATTTAAAATCAAGATATTCAAGAAGAAACTGTTGTAATCACAGAAGAAGAAAGCTCGTAATTTTTAAAAAAACGATGCTGATGAAAAGCTAAAAAGAAATATTAGTATTTAAAAAATATTTTTTAGTTATGAAAAACAGCTAATCCAAAAACAAAAAACCAAAATATCAAATCAACTTGGCAAAATACCAGAAATAATCGCTTTGGTAAGCTAAGGCTTTATTAAAGCTATGTGCAGGGGGAATTAATTTGGTAATTTGTTCAATAAGGTCTTGACAAGGCAAAAATATAAAAATACTTTTGATTAGTTACACACATATTAATATTAGCAAATAGAAGGCCAATAATTAACGATGGTTTGTTAAATATAACGCAAATATTAATCGTAAGTCATTGATTTTATATTGTAGAAAATCATTGTATAGAATTTGGACAATCTAAGAAACTTAGCTAATAATTATAGAGTTAGCCTCTTTATAAAGTGCTCGTCCACAGAGTTATCCACAGGATTTGGGGATAACTTTATAAAGTGATTATGGCTAGCCCGTAGGGCGGATTCGAGACAGAGACTATGAAAGTATTATGAGCTGATGTTACGTAGTCACAACGATTTATAAAAAAACAAATAATGAGGTCGCTATCGCGACGATGTGTTAATCGGGTATTCGCACCCGAAGGCGAGATACTTTCTTTTGCTCCGCCAAAAGAAAGTATCCAAAGAAAAGGCGGCTCGATTGCCGCTGCTTCCTGCGCTCCTCGATTT
>CAMDOP010000309.1 GCA_945903675.1 Crenothrix polyspora | reverse complement strand
TTTTCATATGACGTCCATATTACAAATGACTTACACTTTCCTAGTTGAGCAGTTTTCAAAAAATCAGTAATTACATCTTTACGGTTCTTTTTATTTAATTGCAAAAAACGGTCAATAAAAGCTACTTCATGACTCATTTGTAATAAACGTCGAGAAATCTTAGTATAATTTTCTGCAGAACCTAACATACGTATGTCTCTTCCTGAGTCGAAGTAATCATCATCAATTTCAGAAACAGTTGGATATCCCCAAGAATTAACATCAGAAGCAATAACGCCATCAACTTTTCTGTCATCAAATAGATTATGAGCATTATCTAGCCAAGTTATTGAAGGCTCATAAGATTGCCCAGCAGGCACAATCATTTCTCGAGATTTTTCTAGTAAGCGTTTTGCCTTGTATTGCTCTAAATCTGGCCAATGTTGTATTTGTTCATAAACGTTTTTAATCCAAGCAGAGGGATATTTAACGAGTAGCCGACCTTGTGAAAAACCAAACTTTTCAAGTGTGTATTTCAATTCAACAGCATTATGGAAGGCTGTAGGATCAATGGCATATTCTTTATTCATCAAATAATTCACCATCTCGCTCGGTGAAAAAACCATTCGGCCATCTATCGATAAATTCACCTTCTTCTGAAAGACGTAATTGCACAATGTTACTCGTTCCTTCTTTTGTTTTATCAACATATAAGACAACGATATCTTCGGCTTTTAAACTGAATAATGTATGCGGTATATCGCTACGATACGTTTCTCTAATACGTCGTAACAAGCGTAATAAGAAATGCTCACTATGAGTCTCAATAACAAAAATGGGTGCACGATTCACTTGTTCAACAAATACATCAGCGAGTTGTGCTTGTAATCTGGGATGTAAATGCAACTCTGGTTGTTGAATGTAAACACGTGAAGAATTCGCTGCTAATAACACCGGTATAACTTGAGAAATACCAACACCTACATCCTCAATTTCTAATAAGAGATCGTCAGGGATATATCGCAAACGAAGATTTACTTCGGCTTCTAGTTGCTCGAGGATTGCTCGTAATTCTTCTTTGGAGATATCAGCAAATTTATAAATAACATCCTCTGGGATTATGAACTTACAGTCACCAACAAGCTCATAACCGGTGTCCAAGAATAATGAACTAGTAAGCAACCTATTGACTTGTATTAAAGGATTTTCATTTGAATCATTCTTCAGAGTTGGAGCAAAACTGTTAAATAATACGACCGTTTTTTCAAAAAGTTCTGAAAGTGCGATTTCTCTGGGGTCTATCAATTTATGTTTTGGTTGAATATAAATTTTATCAAGCACCGAGCTACGAATGATATTTGCCAATTTAAGAAATGGCTCAATAATATTTTTTTCTTCATCTCGCCTGTTATTTTTTATCCTATATATAGCTTTTTCTTTGGAAGGTATTTCCCTAATTGGGGGAATTGAATTTATAACTGAATCAGTCGTTAATGCGTAAACAGGAAAGGCAATTATGTTCTCAATTTCATTACGTAACGGCCCCCCTTGACTTATACTTGCAGGTACTCCGTCCATTTCTGTGTAGTCATACCAGTTAATCAATTGCCCCCAACATAATTTTGGCTTAGTGATATTAGTATTATTCTCTTCGCAAAGTAATCCTAATCTATTAACTATAAACCACTCATTGTTAATTATAGGGTAACCAATGAAAGCACTAACCTCTATCAAATTCTCAAAATGTATTAAATCGTAGATTTCATGATTACGATTGAAAGCCAGACATGAGTCATGAAGGTTACCATCAGTGGATTTTTTTTTAGTAGGTATATCATTATCATAAAGTTGTTTCCCACTAAGAATTGTTTCACCAAATAAAAAATTATTTGGATTATCTCCATAAAACACATAATTTAAAAAAATATCCGCACCTAAATAAAGCAGAAATTCTCTTAGATACCAGCCAGCTTCACCATAGCTAAAATGGATCCTGAAACTAGTTGGATTATGTCCTTCGTCACCAAAAAGCCAATTAAAATTCGTAATTTCAGGTGAATCGTGCAAAATATTTTTTAGACCACAATATTCATAAAATTTATCAAGGTCATAAAACCCGGCACACCCGATAACTACATCATCGGGCTTCCCAATAAAATCCTTATCAAGAGGGTTTGTAATACGTTTATTATTGGCCCAACGATCTAAATAAGCTGTGGTTGTGTCATGATCCCACTCGCCCAAGAAAAAGCCATTGATAAAATGGAATGCATCATGAATTGAACTCTTACCCGCGGAGTTTTGACCATAGAGTAAAGTGATGGGAGCCAAAGGGATTTTTGTGTAACCACGTATCCCTTGGAAATTTTGCAAAGCAATCCAACGTTCTTTTGGGCATTGCTGTAAATAAGCTACATACGTATCAAATTTACTCATTTAACCAATTCCATCAGCTTGCCATAACTGCTCACAACATCATATCTAACTTGGCCAGAAGTAATTTTGCTAAAGAACTTCTTGGCACACTTGATCTTACATTTCTCGATTTCCCTTAGCTCCATCGTTGACATTGAGCCTTTGGTTTCGGCGACAAAGTAGATGTGTTTTACCGTACCTTCTTTAAAGGAAATAGCCCAGTCAGGGTTGTAATCACCAACCGGGGTCGGAATAGTAAAGCCATTGGGTAGCTTTGCGTAAACAACAACATCTTCACAGGCGTCTAGTTCTTTGACAAACTCACGTTCAATGGTGGAGTCGGTAAACACATAATCATAAATGTGTCGCGTTAATGGATCGCCGGTTTTGCTTAAATCTACCTTGCGTTTATCTTGGGTAAAAATATCCAGACTATGAGTGTCGGCAATGGGGTCATAAGCCAAATGCTCTACGATCACCGTGGCTTTTTGCTCATTGATCAAAACTGAGGCTTTGGCGATAAAGTCTTCCGGGTTGGTTTTAAACTGATCAAAAACGGCGTTATTAATCGTTTGAAGAATAGCCGCAATGGTTTTACGTGTCAGTTTGGTTTGTTCTGCCAGTTTACCGATCAGGTCGTATTTAACCGCAGAATGGATAGACGCTTTATTCGACTCTGTGGTTGTTTTTGTTACCTTGAAGGATGCCCCTTGGGTAACGGCCTCATAAGTGGCTTGTTCTTCTTGCACGCCGGATTGAATAGTGTACTGCAACGCCGTTATGCGCAAGGCTTTATCCAGCTCTTTTACACATTTATTGATCAATTCAGGTGTTTCAAAATCGACAACATAAGCGGCTTTGTGGTTAATGCGATTCCAAAGTTCCTTGAATTCTTGCTTATCAAAATTGCTGTTAAGCGGATTGCTTTTACTGTTGCGGCCATCTTCTATTTCAGGCAACTGTGCGTCACTGAAGACACTATCAATCAGCTTATAGACTTGTTCTGTATAGACTGCCAGTTCTGGTGGCAAGTCGGCAAGTTGCCCGGCTTTTTTGGCTTCGTGATACGTGGTGGTTATTTTATCGCCATCATCGGTGTAATCGTTTTTCAGTAAATATTTATAAATCTGCTTGGCCAGGTGCGGCGTAACCTCAACATCACCGGTTTCTGTTGTCAGCACCTTGCCGGTAAAAAAGCGTTCATTAGCAATACGAGGACGTGCAGATAATGACGCGCTAATATCACTTTGTAAGGCTTTTACAAAATCCGTGTAACTTTCGCTGGTGACTACCGTTAGTACATTGACATCATGGACTGTGGCGGGGTTATCCATTCGGTCGCCGTTTTGGTCAACCGACAAGCGCATACCACGACCGACTTCTTGACGGCGTGAGATGGTATTTTCACTGTGCTTAAGGGCGCAAATTACAAAGACATTAGGATTATCCCAACCTTCCCGCAAGGCGGAATGCGAGAAGATAAAACGTACCGGTTCGGCCAAGGACAGTAAACGTTCCTTATTTTTTAAAATCAAATCGTAGGCATCAACATCATCGGTTTCAGTCGATCTTGCCGCTGTTTTAGGATCTATTAAACGTTTGGATTTTTTATCAATGGCAAAATAACCTTCATGGGTTCTGCCGGTTTCAATACCGCGCAGATAGTCATTGTAGGTATTATCATCCAGCGTCAGCACTTCATTAAGCTGCCCAGTGTATTCTTCTTCAAACATTTGGGCATATTCACCCGGATTTTCGCCGTTTTCATCATAACTTCGATACTTGGCTACTGTGTCAATAAAGAACAAGGTTAAGACTTTAATACCTTGATGAAACAGCACCTGCTCTTTTTCAAAATGGGCTTTAATGGCTTCCCTGATTTGGATACGGCGCAACGCTTCTTCGTTGACATCACCGGTTAATTCACCCACCCTAAGCACTTCACCATTAATAAAACTTAAGGTATTGTTACGGGCATCAATGTCGGATACTACAAAATCTTTATACTGATCCAGGCCACCGGA
>CAMDOP010000308.1 GCA_945903675.1 Crenothrix polyspora | reverse complement strand
CAACCCGCCGCTTAACGATGGGCGAAAGCACCCTGGAGATTGCGGAGGGTGTGTTAGTGAACGGCAGAGCCCAAGCAGACTATGCCAGAGCCAAGCAGATTACAGCGGGCGCCGTGTCGCAGATTATCAGTCGGGTTTGGAAAATACATCTTAAAGCGATCAACATTCCCGATAAATTTGTGGAAGTAACGGCCGTTCTGCCAGAACACTTGGCTTTCATCGTCAAACAATGGGAAAAAGAAGCCCAAAGCAGTAGCAAATGAAACTATGGATAAGTGCTGGGATATGCGGTTGCTGAATGTGGCATAAGCAAAACGGAACCGTAAAGCTAAAGCTAAAAATAAAAGCTTTAGCCGAACAGCAATAACAATATCAACAAGGAGTGCTATTTAATGCCACAGGCCGCCATAACAGATAAACCGGCAACCAGCAGTCATGTTCACCGTACTTTTAATGCCTTATCCTTTCGACTCACACCCTATCTATTGATCCAATGACGACGCATAAAAAAGAACTGCTTGATTTAGCGCTCAATCTGATTGATGAAGATCCTGATCAGCCAAGACGTGAAGATAATCCGGGTTTTTCGGAAGAGAAATTAAACGAGTTGGCCAAATCAATTGCCAGACGAGGGGTGAAAACCCCCATTTCTGTGCATGATAATCCGGAGAACCCCGGCCGATTTATTATAAACCATGGTGCGCGCCGCTTTAGAGCATCAAAACTGGCCGGTAAAACGACGGTACCTGCCCATGTTGATAATGACTACACCAGAACCGATCAGCTGACAGAAAACTTGCTGCGTGAAGGTAATACACCGCTAGAGATTGCGACGGCGATTGGTGAGTTCATCAAAAGAGGCATGAAGAAAAAGGAAATAGCCGAGTGTATTGGCAAAACAGCGGGGTATGTGACGCAATACTCCTCCCTGTTGAAATTACCACACTCCATCGCTAAAGCCTTTGCTACTAATCGACTGACGGATGTTACCATCATCTATGAATTGGTGCAGTTACATCACCATCATCCGGAAGAAGTCGATACCTGGGTTAATGATGACAGCCAGGAGTTTACCCGTGGTTCCTTGAAGTATCTGCGCATTTATTTGGCTCAAAAACAGGAAGAAAGTGAATTTGACACCGCTATGCTGGGTGGCGATATCGACGACTATCCGAGAAGAAAAAACAACCAACCTCAGGCTGCCAGTGATTCTTCGCTGCATTCAGCCATCTCGCCCGCCTATGATGATGCTACAGATCAGTCGTTGAACTTAGCTGAGTTAGGCGGTACTAGAAGCCCTAGACCGCAGGCGGATCCAAGCAAATTCAAAAAAGCCATTGTGAAAGTGTTGCATAAAAATCGGGTCGCTCGGTTAATGCTGGATCGACGTCCGCCAACAGAAGGGTCTGCGTGGTTAAAATATGAAGATGATGGTCATGAATTTGAAGTGGCATTACAGGATGTTCAATTGACGGCAATTATAGAGGGTTAAGGATGAAACTGCGTTTACTTGTAATGAACGGCCAGTGCTCACTGCAGCAAGAAGATCAAGGCCAGTGGCGAAATAGTAAAGTTGAAAAGGCGAGGGGCGTTAAACCGGGCATCTATAATATTTATACGGCCAACCCGGCGGATAAAACCAAAGCGCATTCAGGTATTATCTTGTACGCCGATAAAACTACGGTTTATCAACAAGTCGGGAAAGGGCTCTATATTACTCATGAGCGGGCCGATTTTGCAAAACTGCCGGTCACTGGCGAGACGAAAAGCATCAGTTATAGCGCTGAGGGCAAAGCTGTTGTTTCTGAGGCGGCATTAGTACAAAAACAAACGCGTAAAATTTAGCGACCAAGTCTTTTGATTAACACTAGAAAGATGGGTTGGGGTGCCCAGCAGTCCTTCAAGTTTGTTAGGAAATTGAGCTGGGTTAGATTTTTATTCAACGTGCGGTTTCGACCCACTGCGGACATACGGATATGAATTTAGGTTTCCAAAAACCGGACAGTCATGTCTGAACGCTATGCTCATCTATCCAGTGAAAGTATGACGAAAACCAGCAATAACATTTCAAATGTGGTCTCTGGAGCCATTGCTCGGATCAGCCATAGACCTGAACTTATCGGTATATCCTCATTTTTATGTAAATCTGTGTTGAGGTCTCATCACAATGGCCTCTGTATTCGAAATTGCTTACTTACGATAGGTTGGTTAAGCACAATTCAGTCGGTCAAAAAATATAAGTAATACCCCATAAATAATCTACTTTTTTATGATACAATTTTTTCTATGGAAGATTGTGTTCAGAACGTTTCGGACGTGGGCGAGTGAGCTTTTGGAGTCGTACTCGGCGCTGCTAAATCTTCCAACTAATTCGCCTAGCAATATCCCCCCGATCATTTCAACTGCCATATAAATAATTCAGCTTATATTAAGATAAGTTACGTTAAATTACATTTTAACATTCAACAAGCACGACGCTATTATGCAACAACAAAACCAATCGCAAATTCATTTAATTCTGCCAAGTAATGCTGATCAAAAATATCACTTCTGCTTAAAAACACCAGACGATTTAATAATGCAGCTCAAGCTTTATTAGAGCGTAAAAGTTTTTTAAATACACCACCTTTTACGATGGTTAATGATGCCATAAACTATCTTTTAAAAAACTACCGTGAACATTATGCTTCATCAGATGCTCTTGACTTTGGCTCACCCACAGTTTGGGAGGGAGGACAACAAAAATATAATGGTCAAACCCTGCTTGACTATATCAAATCCGAGGGTCTGTTAGAGCAATGGGATCTTAATCTTTCTGAAGCGTAATTAATCAATGGAGTAAAAATTTTTAAGTCTGAATATCAATGCTATTTCAATAAAACTTCATAACTCCGGTCACTGTCCTATATCTCCATGTAGTTATAGCGAATTAAGCAGCTGCATCAGCGCATCATTGGGTGGCTGATTGGCACAAACCGGGCGATAAGAAAACAAATAATTTGCTCGTGCGGGCGTTCCTTAGTCAATATGAATTTCTTATCAAAGCTGATTTCATTGGGCAGACGTCTTTCCATAAGAGTTAGCGCATGTTAATTTTAAATAAAGTGTTTAGGCGAGTATTGCCTCGTTAAAAAAGACCATGCACCCCTGCTATCGCCCCCAATACAGCAAGTAAACTGAGCGCAAGCAAGATCTTGTGCATGGTGTGAATCCAAGAAAATATTTTAGTGCTATCTTTTATTACTTGCTCATGGAACCATTGATGAAGAAATAGTGGCTCAAACACAAATAAGATTAGGGTGAATATAAACCAAATTAAGGTCATCAAGTGAATCCACCAGTATTGCAAATGCTGATAGCGATCCCAGGCATTCATAACGTCAATCATGTAGAAGCCTGAAATTCCGGTGACCACTGTGGCAAGTTTTGCCTGAAAAGAAAATTTTTCTTCGAGTTGCTCGAATAACGCCAGTTTATTTGTTGAACCGTTAATGTTTTTGAGCGATGGAATTAGCACTGTTGTAACAAATGCTACACCACCGATCCAAAGCACTACGCCAATAACATGAAGAACACGTGCAAAGACAAAATATGTGAAGCTTTCCATGTGTGATCTCTTCCTTGTTGGGTTAAATTTAATAAATAAAAAATCTTAATCTAATTGTTGCCAATTTTGTAATTATTGCTCTTCGTCAGTGCCTGTCAATTTGATTGCTCGTTATAAAGCGCTGCAATCAAATTAGCTTGATAGACCATGCCCACTAGGCGATCTTCGTTATTTACGATAGGAATTTGTCGGTAGCCTTGATTTGACATCAGTGGAATAAGAGCCGCGATATGTGCAGTTTCCGGAAGCACACTAACTGATGATGTCATGATGTGACCGACCGACTCCGGTTTACTTGATGATACCTCAGGTGTTCTGCGAATAAAAGCCCGAAACTTTTCTTGAAAAGTTCCATTAACGCTTACATTAATGAATTTAAAAAAATCATTCCAAGTAATAATGCCGATAACTCGCCTAGCTCTGTCAATAACGGGCATGGATTTAAGTTTTTCACTGTGCATGATTTTCCAGGCCTCTTCAACTTCTGTTCCGTATTCGACGGATAGTATATTTTTAACCATAATATCTGCGCAGGTTATATTACCTCGGAAGCGTTTAAAGCTTTGCAGTTGAGCATCAGTCAGTAATTTACTCAAATCTCCGGTTGAGATATCCATAAACATATCCCTGTTCCCCAGTGCTTGTTCTAGATCCTGTTCTGAAATGCCAACCCGCTGAGAAGGTTGAATAAAGGTGCTGTATTGATGCTTTTTATCCTTAACTTGATGAGCAACGGTAGGATAGTCGTAACGTAATAGCCAACGGTTAATGACAATTGCCATCAGCAACATAATGGCGACATTTAAAAGTACG
>CAMDOP010000307.1 GCA_945903675.1 Crenothrix polyspora | reverse complement strand
ACATTGACTTTAGCAGCGGCTTTTCTTAAATCTAAATCTAATGTGGCTAATGGCACATGATGACGTAATGCTAATTCTAAATAAGCCGCATCATAAACTGACAAATTATGAGCATTAGCTAAGGTAAATGTTTCAGCCATGGCTTTTTTTGCTGTTTGTAAGTCAACCATAAGCGGTAATTGAAGCACCAAATCTAAAAACTGGTGCATTTGCGTGCTACTTAACCATTGACGCTTATGGGCACGCGCCACTACATTTGCTGCTTCTAAATGCCATAAATTAGGAACTAAAAAAAGAGTATCGGTGAGACGATCTAGCACTTTTTCGGCATATATTAAATCTGAATCACTGCCATCTTTAAAACACCAGCGCATAGCAACTGAATTATCCAAGACTAAACTAGGCACGTCCTTCCTCGATTAATGCCTTAATTTCTTGCTTAGATACAGTCTGCGTCACGCGAAACTTTTTAATAGCATTAATTAAGTCTTCTGCGTTTTTTATTTGTTTATTAGGTGCTTCATAAATAATAGCCAATTTCGCTTTACCTTCAGGAATTTCATCAGGTAACACTAAATTGAGTCGGTGATTTTTAGGAATATCGGTTTCTATTTCATAATAGGCTTGCATGATGGGACTCCTAAAATTATGCACTGTATGACTGTTTGGTAAGGCTTAATAATACATGTAAGGGGAATTATAAGATTAATTTAATTAACATGGCTATTAATTATCACTATTACTGGAAACTAATCCCCATGTCATTGTGCTGGTACAAATAATCACATATTTGACAAATTGAACGAGCTAAATACCTCGTTCGATAACCAACAAGCCATTACCCAAGTACTTCTTAGATAAGTTCGATATAGACCGGAAATTGTCAATTTAGCTAAAGAAAACACAATAGCTAACACAATTATTTTAGCTTCAGCGCATTCCACATTCTCAGGCGGTAGATCAAACTGTACGTGTAAATTATTAAGCCTTTGATATTGTACGATACGGGCACATGAGATGTTCTTTGATTGATTAAATCATCTATACAACAGTTAATTAAAGCCAAGTATCTTGCCCTTCTTGCAGTAATAAATATCCTAGGATGTTTTTAGTCAATTCTGAAAAATCAACAGTGCTACAATTATCTGTAATCAATATGATAACCCAATCTTTTACAACTTTTGTTTGATATGGATAAACAAACCATCAACACCTACAACCTTGAAGCCGAGCGCATAGCACAATTGCATTCCAGTTTAAAACCTAGTCGACTCTATACCTTAATAACAAAGTACTTTACCAAAGCCGCTCAAAAATGAAATGCTTCTGTTAAAACGGATACCGTACTTAATAAAGGCTCACGTATTGTTTTTAAAACGCTTAAGCAATGGTGTGATAATTATCTTTAGGGTTAAATAGAGCAACTAATGGCCCTGTATCTACCAAAATCATAACTAGGTCTTGTTTTGTAAAATAGCTTTAATGCCCTGCTTCGCATTAGCAGAAGAAACTAAAGTTTCGTCTCCTTCGCCTAAGTCTAACTGCGAAAAAATCGCATAAGCGCTATTTTCTTGGGAAATAGGCTCGGAAGTTTCAAGCAATATTAATTTAGCGTGCTTCCCAAACCAGTTTTTGTAAATCGCAGGCAAACATATTTGCCCATCTTTTTCAATCATTGCTTCTAACTCAATAGCCTGCATAAGCACTACACCTCAGGATATATTAAAGATTCTTAATAGTTGCTTCGAAATCATCACAAAGTTTTTCCACCAGATCCTCGGTTTCTTTGAAGAAGTACTCCCCGACAACTTTTCGATTAAACGCTTTATAGCTACGATATAATTTAGAAAAATCAGTATAGATTTCAGCCTCAGAGGAATGCGACTTAATCTTTACGATTAGCCGTTCGCCGTCTTTATCGTTACGCACATATTGAAAAAAATCTAGTATCTTGGCTTCAAAGTCTTGAATCAGCGTCCCTGTTTTGGCTTCTTGCTCATTACGTGCGGCGATAATAGCGAGAATATCAAATTGGCCGCTAGGTCCAGGTGGTTTGCCTTCCGCAACTTTGCTTGGTTGCTTGTTTTTTGGCTTTGGATATTCGGCAACAACTTCAACTATGCCAATCTGATTATCAAAATACACTTCAATCGGATCTTTCACATTTTCATTACGATGCATCATATTGTAGAGTGTATTGAATTTTCTCCAGAAGAATAAGAAGCTCGGCTCAGTATATTTGGCATCCAGCCCTAGCACATATTGGATACAGTTAAGAATAGTAAAATACTGACCGGCTTTGGCCTTAATGTCCGCCGTGCGTTGCGGATTAGCGTCGATGTATTTTTTTAAACTGCTTTCAAAGTCCAAAAAGCTTTCAGGGTTATCGCGTTTGTCTGAATCTTTGTAAATCTCCATAAACACTCTGAAAAACTTATCAAAGGTATCTGATTTCCTCAGATCGACCAACAGAACATCCAATACTTTTTTATCACTAAACGGGTCAAAATCACTCACCACCACATCGGAAAAATGCTCAAAAGCGTCTTTAATGTTTTGTACATTCACATTGTTATAAGAAAAATCCACAATTTTGCAGTCGTTCTTATGTTTGGTTGTCCGATTCACTCGAGAAATGGTTTGAATTGCACTAATGCCTTTGATTTCTTTATCAAGAAATAAGGTGTGCAATTTCTTTTCATCGAAGCCAGTTTGAAGCTTCGCAACCACGATGATGAGGCCATTCTTTTTCAAGGCGAAGCTCTCTAACACCTTTTCTTCAGATAGGCCGCCATTTAAACCAGTCGCACTTTGTTCGTCTTGATTACTAGAGTAAACGATATGGATTGGCGCTTCGGCATATTTTATGTATTTGGGCTCTTTGACCAATGCGTTAAAGTGCTTAGTCACTGCACCTTGATATGCAATAGCGGCCTTAATAGAATGAACAGCTAGCATGGCTTTACCAGTTCCACGTATTTGCCGATAGACATCTTTGACTAATAAATCAGCCACGTATTTCGCGATGGCGTCGATACGGTCTCGGTTTTCATAAACCTGTTTTTTCTGTGCGTCTTTATATTCTTTTTCGGTAAAGCCTTCCAGCGGGTTGCTGGGCAGGTCGAATAACATTTTAGATGCTACAGGTACAATATTTTTCAACGGGTTAAGAATAAAGCCATCATCAATCGCCTCTTGCATGGTGTAGGTATCAAAAGGTCGCCACAGTTTTTCACTTTCCGCATAGCCACTATATTCACCAAACCTAGCCAAGGAATGGTCATCTGGCGTTGCTGTAAAGCCAATAATCAAGTTCTTTTTGGTACTAACGGCAGCATTATTATCAAACGGACTTTGTAGTTCATCAAAAATACTAATCATTTCGTCATGCTGATCGCCGCTGTTAGAGCGATGAATCTCATCAATTAGAAATACAATCCGCATAGTAGAAAGCTTTTGTAGAACTTCAGCATCAAGCATCTCACGGACCGCACCGAATTTTTGTAGGTTTACAATCACCAGGCGAGTATCTGATGCTAAGGCTACTTGAAAGGTTTTTTTATTAGTAGCTTCAATGTACATGCGATTATCGATGTTCATGTTCAACATCAACGAATCAATTTGACTACGTAATTGCAGTCTATCCACGACGATCATTATTTTATCGTAAACGTATTCACCATTGCGCCGCATATCTTTAAGCTGCAATGCTGACCAGCCAATAATATTCGATTTCCCAAATCCTGCAGCGTATTGCATCAATAAGGAATACACGTTCTTGTTATTGGAATAGGCTTTACGTTTTTCCAATAACTCTTTTTTCTTGGTTTCACCGATGCCGACTAACTGTTTTTCTAATAGCCTTTCAAAATAATCTGGTTCTTGTTCATGCGCCAAAAATTCATCAATTTTGGCCATAATTTTATCGGTGCCAAATTTCTGCTTAGGACGCGGTGAAATCAAATGTCCAACCTCGTTTTTAACTTCCTTAACGCCCTTATTAAGGTAAACATCCCGCTCGATAAAGTTGTAATACAAAATCTCTTTTTCAATAAAAAACTTTCCATACAATACTGAAAATAGCTCTTTTAGCTTATCTTTTTTATCGGCATCAGGCTTTAGTAATGGATAAGCTTTAAACACACCATAAGCTTTCTTTTCAATCTCTTCGCGATCAAACTTACCTTCGCGGCAAGTAGCTAAAATTTCATCAAAATAATCTACTATCGTGCGAATCACATAGGTTTCACCAATATCTGTAGTCGTAATATGAATAGCTTTTTCAAAAATCTTTAGGAAGTCTTTGCGGTAGTTTTGTTTTTCGTTATCGCTAAGCAGGGTATTATTATCAATATACTGATGATAGATTTTGATGGCCTCAAAATAATCTTTAATGACTTTGCCGCGACCATTTTTACTGGCAC
>CAMDOP010000306.1 GCA_945903675.1 Crenothrix polyspora | reverse complement strand
TTAAGTAACGGCTAACTGCAATAGTCATTCTTCGGTTATAAAGCATATTGTCCGCATCTTCTTTCTCGAGCTTGATACCCACTTCCAACAGTATTCCTGCTCGCTGACCGATTTGTACTAAAGTATCTTTTGGGTAGCGCTTTCTCAATTCCAGTATTTTTAAGAGGCGCTTTATTGTCTCCATTCGTATTTTGTTTTTTATACGAACCACTTTTGCTGTACTGGCTTTGTAAATATCTACTTCACGGCCTTCGTATACATCTTTTAATATCTTACCGATTCTTCTTGTTACCGTTTGCTTACGCAGTGTTAACGGTATTTTAAGAATTAACGTTTCATTATTAAAACTATCTCGCTCAAGCTCCTCATATTTACTGATTTTACTTACTTTTTTTGGACGTTCTTGTTCAGTAAAAAGATACTGACCACGAATACTCCACCACTTATCGAAATGGCCTGCCACATCGCCAAAGTTGGAATATGTTTCAACCAGTTCACCCTTGTTACCACCTAACTTACAACACATTCTGTATTCATCGCTTGCTTGCAAGCTCTTAAACCACCAATAAATATAAGAGTCTTTTGCAAGTTGCAAGCGTTCCATTGCGGCCATTTTTTTGGTAAATGATCTTGGAATACCTTTTATTGGTACTAGTGTTTCTTCTTCTGTATCTATCATTGTTATCACGAATTTATTATATATGTCTTGTATGTATTATACATGTTTACAGATTGATACCATATGTCCCGTACCAGCTAATTAATTAAACACAATTGGCCAGTACGTTGTTTAGCAATTCCGCTAATCAACTTTTTTCGGGCACAGCCCATCTATCTATTAAAGGAAATGAAAATGGCTAAATTATCAGCTATGCAAAAAGAAACCGTTGTAATTACGGTTATTAATAAAATGAATAGTTTGTCTACTCAACGTGACGAATGGCAAGTGCAATATGATCGAACTAATACTGCTCTGTATGGTTTATTGGCTGAGTGTTTGAATATCTATAACGAGATTAAAGGTACTACTGCGGAGAAAGAAGTAATTGCCCAAATTAAAGAGCATCTTGCTCAACGTAATATGCAAGTTAAAGCTGGGACTTCTGTTATTAATTTGATTGTGCGTTACGTCTTCAATTCTGATCGTCGTCGTATCAGCAGTTACGCAAGAGCGTTAAGTGTAGCAATAAAAGAAGCAATAACTGTTGAAGATTTTGC
Organism: Crenothrix polyspora; assembly: GCA_945903675.1. GTDB lineage: Bacteria > Pseudomonadota > Gammaproteobacteria > Methylococcales > Methylomonadaceae > Methylobacter_C. The sequence continues at coordinate 3,208 of CAMDOP010000306.1, read as the reverse complement.
TGGCTGGGTCAGTGCGTTTGGGGGTATAGAAGAAGTTGCAAGAGTAAAAGGGGCAACACCAGAAACACAACAAAAGAATTTTGAATTAGGTAATCAAATAACTGCTGTACATGAATTTCTGGATCTTTCTCTAGAAACTCCATTAGCTATAGTACCTAAAACTGGATTGAGTGATGTTGCTGGATCGGGCGAATTCACTTTACTTATCGGCAAAACCTTAGGCAATGGTGTTACCCAAGTTTTAAGTATTATTCCTGATACTACCCAGGCAATGGTTGATATGGCGATTAAAAAAATCGCACAAAGTCTTATCAATCTAAGTTCTCAAGAAGAATCTATTGATAAACAACAGGTGCGTGATGAGGCTGCCGAAAAAGCAAGAAAAGCCGCTAGATCAATCGGTTCTGCGAAAATCTCTTCAAGAAAAAGACCGGCAGTATTATCTAGTAAGAAATTAAAAGTAGCCGCTTAATTGCATATTCGGGGGAGTTGAAATACTCCCCCATTTTTTAACTATAAATAGGAGAAGTACATGAGTTTAGAATACAAATATGCGCCGCAGGTATTGTCAGACGTTATTATTAATGATCCCTTGGTGCACAATACATTAAGTCTATATACACTAGGTCATTGCAAAAAACCTTTACTACTACATGGACCTTTTGGTTCTGGGAAAACTACAATTGCTAATTTGTTACCTAGCGCTATTGAAAGAATTCCTAAAACTGAATTGTTAATTACTGAGTTGAAGGCTGTTGAATTTCAAACTATATCGGACTTAAAGAAGCATTTCGATAACAGTACTCGATATTTGAATTGTATAGAACAAAATCGTTTATACATTATTATTAACGAGATGCGTTTAAGCTATGCCTCTGGATTAGCTTTTCGAGATATTTTGGATGATATTCATGAAGAAATCCAAGTCATTATTACAACTAATTATCCACATAGTGTGGACGCAGGTGTTTTAGATCGCTGTACTAAATTAAATGTGCCTAGAATTACAGCGCCTGACTGGTTAACTAAAGTGCAGTTCATTGCTCAAAGTGAAGGAGTAACTATTAACGATGAAACTATGCTAAATTTTTTAAACGCACAGTTAAATTTCAATCCCAGTATTCGGGACTTAATGACTGAATTGGAACTTTTTATTTTTACAACTAAAAATAACGCAACATCTAGTCATAATACACAAAATATTGTGTCTCAAAAAAAACCAATGCCTACAAAAAAAACAGTTGTAAAAGTTAATCAAAAAGTGGGTTCTATTCAAATAGTAAATCCATTAGCAGCCCTACCTAAAACTGTTTAGTTTTAGTTCTCTGAAAGATGTCCTGTTACAGGACATCTTTCAATATAACTGCTTTATTTAATGCCTGCTAAAACTACAATCTTTTATTGTATTCAAAATATTGAATTAACCGGTCGACCATTTTAAACAAAGATCAAATAATTGCAGACACTTAATAACTTGAGCTATGCAATGTCACTAACCAATCTTACTGCCCAATTACAGCAATACACTGGCACTAGTGCTTATTACAGATTGTATCCCAAAGTGGTACTAACTGATGGCGCTAAATTTTTAGCTGAAGAGGCTAACTGTTTTTGGCTGATGGATGTGTATGCATCACATTTGCTTTGTGCAATTAATGGGGAACAAGAGAGCTTTACATGTTTACAGATGCGCACTAAAAATCATCACGCTACCATTGTTATTGATGATGGCAATGGCGTGGAACTGGCAAAACAAACGATTGATTTTACTGATTTCCCCCTGCATCACATCAAACTATATGCGTGTTGGGAAAATACACATTGGGTGATTATGCTAACCAGCGAATATTAAATAATTCCATTTCTTCATTCATTAACAGGTGATTCATGTCAACGTATCAAATGCCTTCATTTACTGTCAATTACAACGTAGCCGCGCTATATCAATCAGGTGCTAATTCGGGCATGGCCAGAAATGATATTTTTGAAACAACCGGAAGTTATTATCAAATTGTTGTACAAGCACCGCATCAAGGCGCTGCTCGTGATATGGTTATTAATATGAACGGTGGCGCCAAAAATTGCCGTATTAATTGGATTTCTCCAGTCATGTAATAAGTTTGTTTTGAATTTATACTGACCAGTAATTATTAAAGCAATTCCACTGCTGCTTTTTTCATGTCGGCAGTCACATTAATATATCGCATTGTAGTTTGGGCTTGCCTATGCCCTGCCAGTTCCATCATCACTTTTAACGATACTGATTTTGCACTGAGATTTGTTAAAAAACTACGTCTGCCAGAATGACTGCTTGCTCCATACATCCCTGCTGCTTTGTATAACATGTGCATGGTGTAACATAAGGTATTAGCATTAAAGCCATCGCGCTTTTGTGTAACTAATAATGACCCGTTAAATACATCGCTATAGCTCAGCGCTATTAATTGCTGACTATCAAATCTTGTTTTTACATACACCATAATTTCTTTACGTAATTTTTCTGCCAGTATTACTGTTCGACTAAATTTACCTTTCGTCATATCTGCCGTTAAATTAATTTCTCGTTTAACTGTGCCATCGATCTCTAATACATCTTTTAATCTTAATGCAGCTACTTCGCCAATCCGCATACCTGCCCAATGTGTCAGTAATACACACAACCTATCGCGTGCTGCATATTTACGTGTATTGATATAAAGCAGTAATAAGTTAAGTTCTTTGTCATTTAAAGTACGTGCTTGTTTCATTGTCTTTTCTCCAGTTAACCAAGTAGTTTCAGTAGCACTAGTTTGTTTTCTTTGTTTAAAAATTCCTACCAGTTTTTGCCATGTGTTTGTTAAGTCCATTTTTCTTCCATTTCTTAAGTGGTTAGCTGGTTATTTACCTATAAACCAAAGCTTTTATGTATTAGCTTTGGTTGTACATTTAGCTGATTTTTTAGTCATAGCATTCCAAAGTGCAATAATACGTTTTTTATACTTTATATAGGTGAGTGTTATCACTCGGTAAGCTGAATTGCATTCAGCTGTTTTTCACTTCTTAGTCTGTGTTGTTCGCATTCGCTCACAACCCAAACTATTCAGTTCAAACTTATTTTATCCTTTATACGTTAAGCAGTTTTGATAATGGGTTTATTCATATTTATTATTAGTCTTGTATAAAGTCATTTATGACTCCTAGAGAAGGGCTTTGTGTAGATTCAACGCTC
>CAMDOP010000305.1 GCA_945903675.1 Crenothrix polyspora | reverse complement strand
ATAGCTTTTAATAGTATATTTTTGATCTGAGTGGCTAACAGATTATGATCAAAAGGTTGCTTGGAATAAACAGCTATATCAGAACCTGTCACACGACCCGTAATGAGTGTGGTATTTTCATGTAATGAGGCATTGAGTTCGCCCCCTATACGTTTTAATAGGGAATCAGTTGCAACGCTACCAATCAACTCATTAATCTCGTTAAGATTATTAATGCGAGATACAACTAATGCGCCTTCTCTAAAACTTTCTTCATCTGATAATTCGCCAACAATTCGGTTGATAAAATATTTTCTATTCTTTAAGCCTGTAACAGCATCATAATTCGCTTCAAGTCGAAGTCCTTCCAACAATTGTGTTTGAACGTGGAACATGTCTTTTAATTTTTGTGACAGTCGATTCATGGTTATAGCAAGTGTTTTGAATTCGCTGGTTATAGGCTCTTCGATGGTAATGAAGTATTGATCACCAATGGACTCTGCCATATTGGTTATTTCAGTTAAAGGACGCAGTATTTTATTTAATACCAAGGTACCAAATAGGGTGGTAGTAATCGCAATTACAAGGCTCCATGCTAAACTTAATAAAATTCCATTCCATAAGTCGAGGTAAGCAAAATCTGTAGAACTTGCTAATGACAGCGTACCATATTGTGACCAACCATTTTGAATTAAGGCGTTACCCGCTGGCGCTTCAATTTGAATAAGTTGTCTAAACCATACTGGAACATGGAATTGATTTGCAGCGTTTTTCCGCTCAACTATCAGCGCACCATTGGGATCAGTGATGCTGATATATTGATAGTGGCCGTTATCAAATTGCGCCGAGAGCATCAGATTGATGATAACAGGATTTTTTTCATCTGTAGTTGTTTTTCCAGATAACGCTTATTAGTTATAGTGTTAACCGTGATGCTAGTGGTGAAAGCTAGTGCTATTGTTAGAATGATTGTCAGCCATAATTGTTTGGTGAGTGACATGATTTTTCCTTAAATTATAACTGTATACCGTCAGCATGAATTCTTGCTAACACATTACTCCAGCGAGAAAGGTTAGCTAAAGATCCTTTGCCTAAGGGTGTATTTGATGTTCCTGTCCACAGACCTTCGCTATTGAAGCAAAAAACAGGAAATAAGTCTATTCGCCGTGATGGGGTACGAATATCTGGAATAAGGTTATCTAAGATCAATGGCTCGGAAGTAGGTGTTTCGTAGTAACTTAGAATCATGTGTGCTACAAAAACTTGGCTGTAGGGGCCGCCAATCTGGGCAAGAACATAGGTGAGTTTAAGCCGTTCATTAGGGATATTTAGCATTCTGAGGAAAGTATATTTTGCAATACTGAAGTCTTCTCAATCACCACGTTGTTTGCCAATAGCTTCTAAGGGCGTTGCCCAATAATCTGCTTCACCCCAGATATTTATATCATCATCAAAATAATATATTTGAGTGTTGAAGAAATCATTAATGCCTGTTATTTTTTCTAGTTCTGTAGCATTCTTCAATTGAACTATTGTCTGTTGTAACTTTAAAATAATATTTTGGGCAGATTGACCGTAGCGTTGATTTGCTAAAGCTGCTAATGCGATAAAATCTGTGGCACTCGACAATGATAAAAGAAAAAAAATAGTAAGACTAACTAAAAACTTAGACATGATTATAAATTATAAGTTAGGTAGATTTAAGTTTTACTATCTTCATCGGTATGGCGCCAGTATTAATTCCATTATTTTATGATACATTTTACATATATTTCATGTCGTTATGATATTTTAATCTAAAGACAATTAGTCTGTTTCTATCTAAGTTCTTGTCTGGGTAAAATTGTCGAAGACCTTCATATTGTTGACTGGACAATTAGTACAGGCATTATTGAAGGTATCTCTTTTGTTGTAATAGCAATTAGTACGAAGAGACTTCATAAAATTATTGCCAATACAACCGACTAATGGGGGTGAGGTGTTTAATTTTAGTGTTTATTTCTTTATTTTTTGTAATTTTAAGTTATAGTGGAATAAATTTTATCTACAGTTTTTTTTAGGGTTTTATTCAAGTTTTTATGAAACTATTAATGCTTTGTTTGTTATTAACTTGTTCATTTTCTTATGCTGAAGAATTTACTCTGTTATCTGCTGTTGAAAAGACCATAGAAACAAATCCTGAAGTTCAAGCTGCATATAATAAATACAGGGCGGCCATACAGCAACAAATGGCGGCACAAGGTGGTTTTTATCCGCATTTAAACTTAATAAGTGAGGCTAGAAATGTTCAAGGTGAATCAAGTGCAACAAATTTTAATAATTTTGTACCCGAATATTTAACGACTTTGGTGCTCCGTCAAATGATTTTTGATGGGTTTGGCACGCTTAGTGAGGTAAGGCGTTTAGATCATGCAGCACGCACAGCTTTTTTCGAATTGGAAGCGGCCATGCAAAAGACAGCCATGGGAACTGTTAAAGCTTATCTTGAAATACAAAAGTATCGTAAGTTTGTGGCTTATGCGGAAGATAATTTTGCGGTTCATAAGCAACTATTTGATTTGGTTGAACAACGTGTTATTGCAGGGATCGGTCGAGGGGTTGATTTAGAACAAGGTAGTGGTCGATTGGCGTTAGCAGAGGCTAATTTATTAACTGAATCTAATAATCTGATTGCAATTACTGCAACTTTTCAACGATTAACAGGTGATTTACCGCCGCGAAAGCTTCCGGAAGTCACTTTTTTTTCTAAAGGTGTTGAGGGAACAGCTGACGAAGCATTAGAGGCTGCTTATAAGAAAAACCCTGTTATATTGGCTTCAATTGAAAATATTGTGTCTTCTCAACAGGCTGTTAAGGTTAAACAATCGGAATATTATCCTAAAGTAGACTTGATGGCTCGCCACATGTTAAATGTCGCTGAAAGTGGAGCTAATAGTTATCAGGCAGCTGATGTTGTAGAGGTCACGATGAACTACAATTTATTCAACGGATTAACGGATAAATCATTAATCAGTCAGAGCACATATAAACTGGATGAGTCGCAAGAATTAAAAAATCTAGCCTGTATTAATACACGCGAAGAATTAGTCATTGCCTACAGCGATATTCTTAATCTTAAAAGTCAATTAAGTTATAGAGATCAACATCAATTATCTATTGAGAAAGCCCGTGAAGCTTATCGTAAGCAGTTTAGTATTGGTCAGCGTACCTTGCTAGATTTACTAGATACAGAGAATGAGTACTTTTCTGCTAGACGAAACTATACACAAACTGAACTTGATTTGTATACGGCTTATGCTCGCACCTACACAAGTCAAGGTGAAATATTACGTAAACTCAATGTGTTCCGTTCAGATTTACCTGAAGTAGAACTCGAGCAAAATGGTGATGAGTACAAAGGAACATCATGCAGTAATTCAGTAGCTCCTGAGTTAATGAAAATTAACAAAGATGAAATCATGTTAAAAGCGAAGCCATTAAGTCCCGAAATAACTCAAAATATATCTAGTGAGCAAGGTGCAAGTGTTGATGTAAGTAATAGAGGATCAATTTCTAACTAGTTCATTAATGATTATGACATTAGCATGATAGCCATAAACCTCTTGATACCTGATATTTATAGTTTGAATAAGTTGATATAATACTGTCACATTGTATTTTTTTATGAAAAACGGTCGGCAACTTATTGAAAGTTTTGTATGTTTTTCATAGAGCCTAGAAATAATAAAATTCTTTTAAGTAAAGAGAGATAGGGAAATGAACAAAAAAAGATCTTATTACTGGAACATATCTTATATTGCCGTTACTGCGATAGTTCTTATGCTAAGTGGATGTGCTAATTCACCCACAACTGAGAATGCTAAATCACCAGTTATTGACCACCCTACAAAAAAATTACAGTTTAGCGGTATAGCTGGTGTTGCTTGTAATCAAGATAATGACTGCAATGGTGCTCTTTTATGTATAACAAAGTGGGCTACTAGTACAGTTAAGCCAAACAAAGAAGTTAAAGTCTGCATGTCGTTGGATGATGCTGATAAGGCACCGACAATCATAGACAGTCATTTAGATATCAAAGGCATTAATGCGGAGTGTCAAGCTAGTGGTTATGAAATTTCAAGAATGTATAAACGATAGTTGCATCAGCTAAATTGACACAAGCTATGACTGGTGCAGGTGTATTAGGAAAGCCTCAGATATGGTTTGTTGAGAAGCGGTAATTAGAGCATTTCGGAATAATCTTAAAAACCATATTCAATACCAAAGATACCTGTATTGAAACCTATTGAGCCATAGTGGGTATTCCAATCAGTGGTTGGCACATGAGTTGAATAAACACTAGAGCCAAATGTGTAATTAGTAGCAATGTTTATTTTTATCATAAAAATGGTTTGTTAATTAACTGCGATAGTCTTTTATCCTAAAAAAATGTGCTTAAAAATTATTTTTTATTAATAT
>CAMDOP010000304.1 GCA_945903675.1 Crenothrix polyspora | reverse complement strand
CAAGGTCCGCCTAAAACACTAGAATTGCGCCCTTGTTTGCGTTTTAAGCAATAAAAAACAACCGGTTTACCTGGTGATGTAGCTCAGCTGGTTAGAGCACAGGATTCATAATCCTGGGGTCGAGGGTTCAAGTCCCTCTTTCACCACCATTTTCACGGACGAGAACGTCCAACGAAGTACACAGAACCCGCTTAATTGCGGGTTTTTTGTTGCCTTTTTGGCCAAAATAGTCTAGTCTAATCCAACTAAATCTGTTGGTACTTGTTGGTACTTATGTTGGTATCTACCCCAAATATGTAAAAATCATCAGATGCGTACCAACAATACTGCTAATAAAGGACTAGGTTATGGCTCTATCTGACATCGCAATACGAAATGCTAAGACAAAAGAAAAACCATACAAACTTTCAGACTCTGGCGGCTTGTTTATCCTTATTACTACATCCGGCGGAAAGCTTTGGCGTTATTCTTATCGATTTGAAGGTAAACAAAAAACATTATCATTAGGCTCATACCCAGATTTAGGGCTTAAAGAAGCCAGAGAAAGTCATGCTGCGGCAAGAAAAATATTATCTGCAGGCGTGGACCCAAACGAAAATCGCAAAAATCAAATATCCGCAAAGAAGTTAAGTGCTGCGAATAGCTTTGAATTGGTTGCCCGCGAATGGTGGCAGTCTCATATGAAAAACAAAGCAGATAGCCACAAAGAGAAAGTTATAAGGCGCTTTGAGCTCTACCTATTTCCCTGGTTAGGTAAAAAACCCATTTCGGAAATTACGGCACCCCAATTTCTTGAAGTAATTAAACGTATTGAAAAACAAAATAAACTAGAGACTGCTCACCGTACACTCCAAACTGCCGGACAAGTATTTAGGTATGCGGTGCAAAATGGAATGACTATACGGGACATAACAGCAGATCTTAAGGGAGCATTGCCGGCTACAACAGTTATAAATATGGCCGCCTTTACTGAGCCTAAAGATGTAGCAGATCTATTGCGAGCTCTTGATGGTTTTAACGGAACACTTACGGTTCAATGTGCTATTAAATTGGCCCCATTGGTATTTGTTCGCCCAGGTGAGTTAAGAATGGCCAAATGGGCCGATATTGATTTAAAAGCTGCCACCTGGCAATACTTAGTTAGCAAGACAAAAACAAACCATATAGTCCCCCTCTCCACGCAAGCTGTAGCAATACTGCGGGAGATTCATCCACTTTCAGGTCACGGAGAATATGTATTCCAGGGTGGCCACTCTCCACTTAAACCGATGAGCGAATCAGCAATTAATGCTGCTTTAAAGCGAATGGGTTACGATACAAAGACGCAAATCACAGGTCATGGCTTCAGGGCAATGGCTAGAACTATTCTGCATGAACGGTTAAACATTGACCCCGCAATTATTGAACATCAACTTGCACACAAAGTACCAGACACACTAGGCTCTGCATATAACCGCACCAAGTTTATTGCTCAGCGCACAGCTATGATGCAGGCGTGGGCTGACTATTTAGATGAGCTAAAAGGTGGGGCTAAGGTGATTTCAATTGGAGTAGCTGCATAACGCCTAAGGTAAAAGCCTCCAGAAAATCTCACCCAAAGAGCTGGCATATACAGGGGTAATTGCATTGAAGCTGTACTTAGTTCAGATAACGTTGTTAGATTGAGGGCGGTATGATGGCTGAAAACAAAAACACTAATACTTTAGATCTTATAAAAAAGCAGGATGCGATAGATTTGGTTCTTAAAGAAGTGGACCCTCAACTTTATGACACCCCCCGTCTGGTAAAAGATAGAGTAAAGCACAGGATTGCAGCAGCCATTAAAAAAGGTGACTTAGTCTTAAGGGGAAACTCATTCGTTCAAGGGGACTTTATTGCTTGGGCGCGAGGTAAGTGGCCAACAAAGTTTTTTAATTATCTCGCTAATCTAAAACTCAATTTTCATTCAACTACATCAGCTAAAGCATCTATGACAATGGTTGTTACTCACCAATCAATAGACCAATGTCGTGAGGCATTAAACGAAGCATTAAAGAAAACTGCCGAGCTAGAGGCTGAGAATTCTCGTCTTCGACCAGATGCAGAAAAATACCTGAAAATTTGCGCTACGAATAAAAAAAATAGAAGTGTACGACAGAAAATTTCTTAGCTAAGTGTAGATTTTTATATTTAGCGTCGTTTTGATTGTTCCTCTACAGGAATATCCACAATAGTCCATTCCGGATTATTTAATATCCCATCAGGGATTATTTAGGAGCAATCAAATGCAAGAGAATATTTCAGATCTAGGCTTTTTTCGACTTCCTCAAATCATAGGAGACCAAGAAGCAAATCCACCAATTGAGCCAATCATCCCAATCTCAAAATCTAGTTGGTGGTCAGGAATATCTGCAGGGCGTTACCCCGCAGGTGTAAAAATCGCCCCTCGAACCACAGCATGGCGACGTTCCGACATTATTGAGTTATGTGCTCGCCTTAAACAAGGGGGTAAATAATCATGCACTATCAAGACGATTACATTTACGTTCCTGACGCAGCATACCGTGCGACGCTATCTAAAGACGATTTAGGATTGATTGAAGGTTTGGATTTCTATGACAATTGGAAAGATAGTCAGAAAGACGTTACGGTACCATTTACAGAGTTTGCCAATCTAACAAGTAATAAGGGAGTAGAAAAGCAATCTAGTTGGCGTGACTTTATCAAGTATGTAATTGGTTCTGGCCATAGAGTGCTGCCGACTAAAGGTGGCAATCTAATTGGCGGATATTGGTTAAAAGAAAATGCAACACGCTCTAATATCAATGTGGAAGAAGTCTTTTTATTTATTTGTGATATTGATAGCACGCCTATTCAACCACCACCCCTCAGTCTAGATGCAATGAAAGCTAGATTTCACCCTCAAGCGTCTGGTATCTTCGGTTGCAAGGTATTGGGTTATACAACACACAGCCATTCATTGCAGCATCCGCGTTACAGGCTCATCTTCCCATTAGCAAGAGCTGTAGCTCCAAGTGAGTATGCGGCACTTTGGCAAGGGTTTAATCAGGCTTTGGGAGGCATTCTAGACCCAGCTACCAAAGATATCTCACGCATTCACTACTTGCCTTCTTGTCCAGCGGAGCATCTCAGTATTGCCGATTGGTTTAGTGGTAACGAAGCCAGCTATTCGCCTATGGTAAACCCAGAGCCTTTGATTATTGCAGGCATTATGCTGACAGCATCTCCAAAACCACCTAAACATCTTTCTTGCGCATTACCGGAAACACCGCGAACAAAAGCAGAGTTACAAGAGAAGCTTTCTTACATTTCCGCCGATTGTTCTTATGAAATCTACAGGAGCGTTGTGTGGGGTATTTTAAGTACGGGGTGGACTTGTGGTGAGATGCTGGCAAAGGATTGGTGTAAAGGCTCGCCAGATAGATTTGATGAGTCTAACTTTAATAGCGTTGTTAATAGCTACAACTCAAGTCGCACAAACCCAATAACGCTAGGAACCTTGACTTTCCTAGCTAGAAAAGGAGGCTGGAATGGATAGAAGCCTCAGCATACCAAAACCAATAACAGCCCTAGCAACATTACAAAACATGTTTGCTCTATTAGACTTAGCAAGCGAAATTAGGGTGGTTGACTTACAACAAGTGGCCGACGTCATGTCCGGAAAACGCAATGAGGTTAGTTTTTATAGGCGCACAGAAGGCTTAATAGTTATCAGTCGAGAGCTCGAAAATTTACCATTTCCTGTTAAGAGTACTGAAGAGTTTAAAATCTTTCTAAATAACCCAAATACTCGCATGTTTAATTCAGTGGCATTTAGCCCGTTACCAACGCCTGCAACGACACTTAACTACTGGGTAGACCCCTCAATAAAACCTAAACAAGGAGATTGGTTTGTCCTCCAAGAATTTTTACATACGGTCATATGCAACAACAACGTCGCATTGTTTGATTATTTAGTTCGCTACATAGCTCATATGTTGCAACGACCTCATGAGAAGCCGGGGATTATGATTGTATTCTTATCAGGACAAGGCACAGGTAAAGGTACTTTTTATAAACTTTTAGATCGAATCTGGTCAAGGACTACACTGCAGGTCTCTGACATTAATGAAGTAATTGGGACGTTTAACGCTGCGCTCGAAAGAAATTACGTGGTGTGCATGGATGAGGCACTTTTTGCAGGCGATAAAAAATCGCTAGACAGACTGAAGTCACTAGTAACCGAGCCAAAGTGCCGTATAGAACAGAAGCACCAACCCTCTAGGTCAATAGATTCTTACCATCGATTTTTTGCTTCCAGCAATCACGAGCACTTCGCACATGTAGATAAGGATGACCGTCGCTTCTTGTTTATTAGAGTTTCATCAGTTCACAAGCAAGACCAGATTTACTTTGATGCAGTGAATGATGCTCTTGATAACGATGATGTAATCGCGGCAATGA
>CAMDOP010000303.1 GCA_945903675.1 Crenothrix polyspora | reverse complement strand
AATCTGGTATCTTTGTATCTTGGTTAGCTGTTTATAGCCTTTCATAAGCGTCCTCGTCTTTGGTCGGATTGAAAAAGCCCTGAACTATATCAGCTAACCACTTTCTTTCCTGTTAAAAATGAATTGCACTTATTAGTTGAATCTAAGATAGAAAGTATCCGAGCTATCGGATAGATATGCCTAAAGGTTCACTACCCATTATTAAACAATCTTAGTAACCGGATGTTACTTCATCAAATACTTTCATAATAAATCGATTATTTCTTTTTAAGTCGCATTATTACGAAACCAATGACACCTATACCAATTAAAGTTAAATATTCTGGCTCTGGGATCGCTAGAACCCTAAGAGCCGATACATATAATTGATTTATGGGCAACGAATTTATATTTATTGGATTGGCTGCCACCAGTTGCTGATATTGGAGTTTTCCGTTGCTTGGGTCTATCCAATAAACACTACTTATTAAAGCAGTACTGTGAGTATTTATAAATTCAGACGCTAAAGCTAAATAACTCAGATTAGTATTCATAGCAGCTTGAACTGTCGTTGACATGTTCACAACATTCCAACTATTGGGGCCTGTTCCGCCCATCGGTCCATACAGTTGAGTCCAAATAGCTAATTGCAATCCAGATTGTAGAGTGCCATTTGTGGCTAAACTTGCCTGACTATCTACCAACCAAGCAATGGCTGCGGCATTATTAATTAAGCCATTGCTATTAGCATTACCTACTGCATGAGCTGTTGTTTCCGCTACAGTACCGTTGATTGTAAAGCTTGCACTGTAGCTGGTATTAAGGCCGATATCATCAAACAAATCGATACAATAAACATAAGCTAAAGATAAACCATCCAAGTTTGCTTGTCCTATACCACCAAAATTTCCGCCTGCTCCATAGAAGGATTGCATAGCATTAGTGCCCAAGGTGAAAGTGATGTTCATCGGACTGCCATAGGCACTTCCCATAGTAAACACATTAGCTGATGCGCCACACCCAAATATAGCCATTGCTATGCCAATAAGCGGCATGATAGTTTTTGTTTTCATAGTCTGTTAATAAATGTTTTTAGGTTATTGACTGATGTTAAGCAGCAGCGTCGTTTTATTCTCGTTTGCCGCGCTGAGCACCGCAGGTTTTGTTGGGATTAGCCCGAAGGGGTGCGGCATGGATGCCACGCGTCGGTAGGAGGGCAGGAAGCCCTCTCTATCGGCCCCCGACAAAACCGAGGAGCTCAGGAATTAGCGGCAATCGAGCCGCCTTTTCTTTGGATACTTTCTTGGCGGCATTCCCACGCAGAGCATGGGAACGAGAAAAGTATCTCGCCTTCGGGTGCGATAACCCGATTTAAATAATTGTCGCGATAGCGACATCATTATTTGTTTTTTTATAAACAGCTGAATGGCTGCGTAACATCAGTTATTGATAGTAATTATTAGCTAGTGATGGCTGTGAACATTCATTCTGACACTGGTTTTAAAGTAGGCCACTTACTAAAAACTAATTTAATTTATCTCCTTTTAAAATAGCATCCACAATCACCTGCTATAAATTCATATTAAATGCAGCAAAGTTATTTTGACTTTAACAATAAAAAACACCAATGAATTTATGTTAGAGTTTATAGGTTAAATAATAAAAATAAATAGGTATAAATACCTATGGCTACCTGGGTAATCTAATTATATTTTCACTAGTAGGCGCCAGGATAGTTAGCTACTAAAAAATGCTTAAGACTTGGAGTACAAAAGCTATAACTGTTTACTCCACATACAGATACGTTTCCAAGGTTTAAATCAGATAGGACTAATATGATGTACTATGTTAAAAAACCAAAACCTAGATCTTTATGATGACAGCATGAATAAAAAAATAAAAACAGCCTTTGTTTGCGATCAATGTGGCGCAGATTATCCACGCTGGGGAGGCCAATGCACTAGCTGTGGAGAATGGAATACTATCAAAGAAGTTAGATTAGGTTCGTCCAGCAAAGAACGTAGTAGTCGTAGCGGTTATGCGGGCAGCCAAACCGAAGTTAAATTATTATCTGATGTCAGTTTATCGCAAGCGGAACGTATTTCTACCGGGATTTCAGAATTTGATCGCGTTTTAGGCGGCGGCATAGTTACCGGTAGCGTAGTGTTATTAGGTGGCGCTCCTGGAGCGGGTAAAAGCACCTTATTATTACAGGCCATCGCTAATATTGCCGACCGAGGCGTTAGCGTTTTATATGTATCGGGTGAAGAATCACTGCAACAAATTGCTGAACGCGCCAACCGCCTCAAATAACCTGCCGATAAAATCAAGATGCTAATGGAAACATCGGTACAGCGTATTTGCGATATTTTAGATAGTATCAAACCGCAGATTCTCGTCATTGATTCGATACAAGTCATGCATACTCAAGAAGCAGATTCTGCTCCAGGCTCTGTCTCTCAAGTCAGAGAATCGGCTAGCTATCTGACACAGTATGCAAAGAAAAACCATGTTTCTATCTTTATGATCGGACATGTGACTAAGGATCAATCACTAGCAGGACCTATGACTTTAAGTCATATTGTTGACACACAAGTCATGCTGGGCTCTACTGATGATGCGCGCTTTAGAGTCTTAAGAGCTGATAAAAATCGCTTTGGCAGTGTTGGCGAATTAGGATTCTTTGCTATGGATAGCTCTGGACTTAAAGAAGTTAAAAATCCATCGGCCATGTTTTTGAATAGAGCTGAAAAACCATCCTCTGGCAGTGTGGTGACGGTATTGTGGGAAGGCACTCGCCCCTTGCTTGTAGAAATTCAAGCTTTAGTCACTGAATGTCAGTATGGAAATCCTAGAAGACTGACGGTGGGTTTCGATCAAAATAGACTAGCCATGTTATTAGCCGTGCTTTATCGACATGGTGGTATTTTTACGGCTCAGGATGAAATCTACGCCAATGTCGTAGGTGGCATTAAAGTAACAGAAACCAGTTCTGATTTAGCGATTGTGGTCGGCATTGTTTCTAGCCTGAAAGATAAGATTATTCCTCATGATGTATTCTTCTTTGGCGAAATTGGCCTTAGCGGTGAAATCAGACCGGTTGCTAATGGCCACGCCCGCTTGAATGATGCCGCTAAACATGGCTTTAAGAAAGCGATCATACCGAAAGCCAACGCACCGAAAACAGCCATTAAAGGCTTAGAAATTCATGTCGTCTCTACACTTACAGAAGCACTAGATTGTCTTGCTGAGATGTAAGTAACTGATGTTACGCAGTAACGTTGATTTTGTCTCGAGGAGCGCAGGAAGTAGCGGCAACCGAACCGCCTTTTCTTTGGATACATTCTTGGCGGCATTCCCACGCAGAGCATGGGAACGAGAAAAGTATTTCGCCTTCGGGTGCGAATACCCGATTAACACATCGTCGCGATAGCGACCTCTTTTTTTGTATTTTTAAACCACTGCAGGGCTGCATAATATCAGGTAAGTAAGATCGAGATCGTTTAGTCTACAATCTCGATAATATTCGAACACCATGCTTTGTTTTTGTGGATGCGATAGCGCTTATCCACCCTACAGTACTGCTTTAGCTGTTTTAAAAAGCAATAGCTGAAGCTCAGCACTCCAGCCGTGCGTGACGCAGAGCGTCACCGACGACATTCCCACGCAGAGCGTGGGAACTATATAATCCATTTTTACAACTAGAGATGAAAATAAGCCCTTGGTAAGGTATCATATCGCCCTGCACTGGTTACTAAACATAAAACTTATACATAGCGTTTTATAGATTAACACCCCAATAAAAAATATTGCCCAATCATACGACTTAAATATCATGACTCAAAGAATTGCCACTATCGAACGCAATACACTCGAAACCCAAATTACTTGTAGCATCAATTTAGATGGGACAGGAATTTCAACGTTTGTAACGGGCGTGCCTTTTCTTGACCATATGTTGGATCAAGTCGCTAGGCATGGTTTGATAGACATAGACATCAACGCTAAAGGTGACCTAGAAATCGATGCTCATCATACCGTAGAAGATATCGGTATTACTTTAGGTCAAGCATTTGCTATAGCCGTCGGTGATAAAAAAGGTTTAACTCGATATGGGCATGCTTATGTGCCTTTAGATGAAGCCTTATCCAGAGTCGTGATTGATTTCTCCGGTCGTCCCGGTTTGTACTATGAGGTAAACTTTCCCAAAGCTATCATCGGCCGCTTTGATGTCGACTTGTTTAGAGAATTCTTTCAAGGCTTTGTGAATCATGCTGGCGTTACTTTGCATATCGATAATATAAAAGGTATGAATGCACATCATATTGCTGAAACTATTTTTAAAGCCTTAGGTCGCGCCATCCGTATGGCTATTACCGCTGACCCTCGTATGGCAGGTATAATGCCATCCACCAAAGGCAGCCTTTAATATTGTCTAGTTGAACGATTTAGACTTACACCTTTACATA
>CAMDOP010000302.1 GCA_945903675.1 Crenothrix polyspora | reverse complement strand
GGTAGCACCAAAAAAGTTACGCACAGTCGGTCCAAAAGCCGCCTGATTAGTATTGACTACAAATTGTTGTGTGATTGGGATCGCGCCTCGCCCTTGGGTAGTGTCTTGCGTAAAATAAGCATTGACGCCATCATATTCTAGGGCACCGGCAACCGGCGCAGTGAGGTTTGTCCCTGCGGCTAGCTTAATGGGTGCTACTGTTGCAGTCCCCGCAGGAGGGGCAAGAGCGATAGGATTACCTGCATGATAAATAGGATACGCAACAGCCCCCATTGACCAGCCACCGACTTTTAATACATTGTCAGTATCAAGTCCAAAATTAACCGCATAAGCGCCTGCTCGATGAAAACTCAACATAGCCGCATTAGTAGTGCTACCCATTACCTGTGGGCCACCGGCGCCAACATAGGCTATTGATGCTAAAGCCGTTGAATACCCACAAAGGCCTGCTGTGCCATTTAAATTGCTCGCATTAGTGGCCGTGGCAGAGTTGCCGGTACACTCAGAGGCCGTCGTGGCCGTAACTGCATTGCCGGTACAGGACCCTGAAGAGCCACTGACACTGGTTTGATCGCCGGTATTAGTGCCAGTTATGGCATCTAATTTGGTTTTATCAGGTGCCGACATAAAGCCTGCGGCTGTGGTTGTTACCACCCCATGAGCGCTACCACTTGAGCCAACATGAGCTATCGGAGCAGAGGCAGCCTGAGCTGCAGCTTGCGCGGCCACAACGTCAGCCGTAAGGTTAGTGAAATTGGCATCCACCTCGGCCCACGTTAAGGCACTGCCTTTACCACTTCGGGTAATTGGCGCTGTCATTAGTTATCCACTTGAATAGTTAAAGCAGACGCCGCAAAAGAAGGGGTTGAGCCGTTGGTGATATTCCTTGCCGTGGTTAAGGGCGCATAGATCAATAAATTGCCGGTGGTCAAGGCATCAAAAATACCAAAATGGCTGATGATGCCCCAATCAGCGGTTGCCGCCGGAAAGGTAACGGCCAAGGCATTGGTAGTTGTGCCATTTCCTGCAATCGGTGCAGTCCAATTAGCATCAAGCGGATTATAGACAACCCGCGCATAACCATTTCCTGACAATTCAGTCACTGTACCAGCTTCGCCATCCGTCACCGCGGTGAACAAAGCAATGTATAAAGCAGACGGCTTGGTAAAAGATGCCGTTCTGAATAAATGGTTAATTAACTGTGTTTCAGTATAGTTTGTAAAAGCGGCCATTTGGTTGTCTCCCGACAGTGGCGTTATTGAACAAGGTTTACTTGTCTTATAGCATAAAAAATTTAGCTGTTCACGCTATTTGACAGGCCAATTATTGGCGCTCGGCAAAACGACCTATCGACCTTAAATACGCTTGTTTACGCGATAAATACAAACCATTTTGGGTCTGTTTATTAAGACCTTTGCGCCGCTTCATTGAGAGAATTAGGCTTTTTAAAGTAATACGCTCAGCCGGTTGTACTGTTTCATTAAATTGCTTGATGTCGCCTTGCATTAAGACGTTGCGATCGATAATATCACTATCAATGTAGCGATTAACCAAATGTGCTTTAGCCATATTGATCTTGTCTCGTTCTTTAGCGATAGCCGCATTAGCATCGTAACTATTGGCAACAACCTTTGGGTTAAAGCCAATCACCTTATTAATTAGCTCTGTTGCTGTCAGCTCTCTTTCAATAAGACGATCACCTTTCAAATTACGTACCCCCTCCTCTCCCATACGATTCGCAGCAATAGCATTACGAAGAAAAGCCGGTGACATCGCTTCCAGCATTCTGGCATACTCGCCATCTTCATACATTTTCTTAGCCGTAAACAAGCCAGCTATTTGCGATCCAATAGGACCTATTATGGCGTTGGCAATGGCATTATATTGATCAGTCCCTTCTAATTGTTTATTTTGCGGTCGCCACCATAAATGGGCCGTATCAGTACGACCTGAAATATCTCCAATGGGCAGTAACCGTGCAGGACCTTTAGTCACCCACTCGGCTGTCGTTTGATCAAAGTTATCGGTGAGCCAGTTTCTAAATTCAGTTTCCAGCTCGTCCTCGTCATCTGCACCCAAACCTGCTAAGAGTGCTTGGAAGATTAACATGCCACCAATGGCACCTGGCATAGCAAAATTAGCTCCTTTGTACTTAAAACCGGCCACACCGCCAATACCGGCGAAGGCTTCAAGTCCTATCGGCATACCAAATAGACCTGCGGTTGCAAAACTCATAGCCATAGATGCCACTAGTGTTTTTCGGGCTTGCTGTCGCTCCGCCGAGTCTAATTGATTAATAGAAAGTGCAGCACTACGGCCAATGAAATAACTCATGCCCAAGGCATAGGATTTAAACAGCGTTAAGACACGTGCTGTGTTGCTCATCATGTATCTCGCACGATTACCCTGACCATAGTCAAACTGCGTTCGATCAATGACATCCTCTGCATCGCTAACAGCCGCATCAAAATCACCACCATTCTTTTTGTAGGCCAGGTTAAAAGCTGCCATACCGGTGATCTGTCTATTCACAGCTTCTGCAACATGGAATAAATAACCGGAATACTTAGCGGCACCCCCCAATACTCTGGTTAGCTGATTACTGCTATAAGACGAATTCTTACCCATTGCAATGGCATCATGGGTCATCGTTAAATCAATCTTACCCATCCGACCTAGTTGCTCAAGAGCCTGTTTTGTCGGAGCACTGATCCTGGGATGTTGAGTAATATCAAAGCCAGACGCTTTGTTCAACACAGCCGGATTAAAAAGTAATTGATAAGCCTTCGCTATTTCTGTAGTCGCTTCCCGATAAGAGTGCCTACCGACCAACTCAGGCAGGGCCACACCGGTAACTTGTAACAGGTTAACAGCGGCAGAGCCAATGTTAAACCCCAAGGCACCCATAAAACCGAGGCTGGTCAATACTTGTGAAGCCGCATTAATCTCGGTGCTTTTAAGGGCTGCTTCACGTAATTTCAATTCATTCAAAATAGATTTAAGCGCCAGCGTATCACTGCCAGGCACTTGATCCATATCTTTAATGGTTTTATCGGCATCATTCAAAACAGCTTGGATCTGATGATCATAGATTAAGGATGCAATCGCTTTAACTGCACTAGTACGGGTTTTCGCATAAGCCCGCAGCGTATCGGTAGATTCGCCCAAGGTACCTTGACGATGAATAAAGTGCTTTCGATAAGAAGAATCCGGTAGCGTGGCAATTAATAGCTGATTAAACTCGCTAAATAACGCATTAAAATCTGCATCGGTTAATTTACCTTGGGTAGATTTTTCTCTTAAATCAGTCATGGTTCGCTGCGCTAAAACGGCCATGTCATTGGCGGATTGACCTGCTAATAAGTCACGGTCATAAGCATCTTTACCGATGATATGCGTATTGTAGTAGCTTTGTGCCGTCATTTCTTTAACGAGCTTATAGGCATCAGCTTGCGAGGCTACATGTTCTACTACCAGCTCACCTTCTGCATTGGTCGCTTTGACAATCACACCTCCATCTCGATTTAACGGAAAGTACACGCCCTTCAAGAACTGATCAAAGTGCACCTCAATCGTTTTAATGATTTTTCCTTGTGTCTCACGATCGACTGGAAAAGCTTTAATACGCTCAATCAAAGCCGCTTTTTTCTCTTGCAAGTCGGCTTGATAGGCATCTCGCATGCTTGCATAAACTTCTTTAGCGCCTTCTGGCAGCGCTTCATAGGCCTCGAAGACATTTCTTTCCTCTGCTGTCATAGGATCATTATTATTTGCTTCAGCAGGATCAAAATCTGCTAGCCGAGTTGCCAAGCCCTGGACACGACCTAATTCGTGCATGGTCTTTTTATTCAGCTTTTCCATCATCGCTTCATAATTTTTAGCTATTTCTTGTTCGCGCTGATGCGTGAAATTATCTTTTGCCTGGGACAATAGCTTATAGTTAATTAGCTCGGGTAAATTCTGGGCGACAAAATCAATTAGGTGATTTCTTTGAAACAAACCCGCTAACCAACTTAAGGCTTGCTTACCTTCAGCTTTCGAAAATACTGAACGCATAACCTTATTATCAGCTACGGTATTTGATGGGGTTGGCCTGCTGAATTTAATACGGTTGTGTTTATCTGTTATTTGGCCTAAAGTTAGATCGACATTAGGTGTTGAGGGGGTGATCACCTGATTCTTTGAGTCAGATAGAACCCGGGTTGATCCGACCTCTTCACCTAGTGCTACATCAAACTGTAAATTATCGGGTGCATACTTTAAGGCACTAGCTGCCATGTCAATTAACTCGGCCTCCGTTAGCTTGTTTGTCCACTGCGAAAACAAGAACTGATCTTTACCCACCAAAGCCTTACCGATAGCTCGCACCGCCTGGCGAAACCATTCAATAAATTGCTGTGCTAAAGACGCTGTAGGATTTTCCTCTACATAATGTGCAAGCGCTTCTTCAACTATATCTTCTGGTTTGGTACCTTTGGGCACGCTGTCAAAAGCAGCTT
>CAMDOP010000301.1 GCA_945903675.1 Crenothrix polyspora | reverse complement strand
TTCAATAGCTTCTTCTGCTTCCATCCATGCTGATTCTGCTTCATCGAGTAATTTATCAACTTGAACTTTTCGATCTAATATCCGCTTTAAATGATCTTTTTCAGAAGCCTCATAAATCGCAGGGTCAGCTAGTTGATGTTCTAGTTCACGTTGTTCATTATGATATTTTTCAACGGCTATTTCTGTTTTTTTGAGTGTATCAAACAGAGGTTTATGTTTTTTTCTTCGCTCTGCATCCAGTTTTCTTTGGTCTTTGCGTGAGACAGTATCATTGCTTTCAATGACTGATTTATTATCGCCTTTTTTCTGTTCAGTTAACCATAAGCGATAATCATCAAGATCACCATCAAAAGGCTGCACTTTACCGCCAGAGACTAATAATAACTGATCTGTAACAGAGCGCAATAAGTGTCGATCATGAGAGACCACAACAATAGCGCCTTGGTAGTCTTGCAGCGCTACGCTTAAGGCATGACGCATTTCTAGATCTAAATGGTTAGTCGGCTCATCTAGCAGTAACAGATTAGGGTTTTGATAGACCAGTAGGGCTAATACTAAACGCGCTTTTTCGCCGCCTGAAAAGGGTCTGACGGCTTCTAAAACCTTATCACCTTGAAAATCAAAGCCACCTAAAAAATTACGTAGCTCTTTTTCAGTGGCCAGCTTATCCAATTTTTGCACATGCCATAACGGGCTTTCGTCTAGTTGCAACTGTTCGAGTTGATGCTGGGCAAAATAACCAATTTTTAAGGCTTCAGCTTCTTGTCTTTTACCCGACATCGGCAGCATATCACCGGCTAATACCTTAATTAAACTCGACTTACCTGCACCATTAGGACCTAATAAACCAATGCGATCGCCGGGCGAAATCGATAGCCCTGCTTGTTTAATAATGCAGGTATCGCCATAGCCTATATCCGCTTTATCTAAGGTCAATAAAGGATTAGGCATTTTGCCCGGTTTGGCAAAACTAAAGTCAAAGGGTGAATCCACATGCGCCATAGCAATGACTTCCATGCGCTCTAAGGCTTTAATGCGGCTTTGAGCTTGGCGCGCTTTAGTCGCTTGCGCTTTAAAGCGGTCGACAAAACTTTGTATATGCGCTATTTCGCGTTGTTGTTTTTGATAAGCCGATTGTTGTTGCGATAATTTCTCAGCGCGCATTCTTTCAAAGGCAGAATAGTTGCCGGTATAAATTTCCGCTTTATTTTGCTCAATATGCACGATGTGATCGGTAATGGTGTCCAGAAAGTCACGATCATGGGAAATCAGCAATAAAGTACCGGGATATTTGCATAGCCAGTCTTGTAGCCAAATAACGGCATCTAAATCCAAA
Source organism: Crenothrix polyspora (assembly GCA_945903675.1). GTDB lineage: Bacteria > Pseudomonadota > Gammaproteobacteria > Methylococcales > Methylomonadaceae > Methylobacter_C. The sequence goes on along the minus strand of CAMDOP010000301.1, from coordinate 3,170 downwards.
TGGTTGGTCGGTTCATCCAATAGCAAAACATCAGAACGACACATCAAGGCTTGTGCCAAGTTAAGGCGCATACGCCAGCCGCCTGAGAACGAGTTGACGGCATTATGTTCTTGATCGGCGGTAAAACCCAAGCCATTCATTAAGCGAGAGGCTCTGGCCTGAGCTGTATAGCCGCCAATGTTCTCTAAGGCGGCATGCAGTTCAGCTTGTTTTAAACCGTTGTCTGAGCTTTCAGCAAGTTGTAATTGTGCTTGTAAGCGTCTTAATTCTTGATCGCCATCAATAACATAATCAATAGCTGAGCTGGTAACAGCAGGGGTCTCTTGTGCGACATGGGCGATTTCCAGATGCGGTGGCATCGAGAAATCTCCCTCATCTAAATGCAGTTCTTTTTTGACCAGTGCAAATAAACTCGATTTGCCTGCGCCATTAGCACCGGTAAAGCCAGCTTTTTGGCCTTTGTGGATAGTGAAAGTCGAGTTGGCAAATAGCACTCTTGCACCACGGCGCAGAGCTATGTTTTTAAAATTTAACATGGGTGTTTAAGGTAAAAGATACAAGGCAAAGTTGAGAGGCAAAAGATAGTCTAAAAGGCTATATGACTATATGTTTAAAATTAAAATCGATAATCAATATTGGCGGCTTTCATGATGCTATTAGTGGTATGTCGTGATTTACAGGCGTAATTTACGGTAACAGATACGCCTTTATCCGAGGCCCATATTTCATGAGAACCTTTGCCTGATCTAATTAATTTATAGCCATGTTTAAGCAATAACTCTTTAACTTGCTTTTCATAGCCATTCATACCGCAACGGGGGGTTGAAAAAAAGATACATGGGTCGCAGTTTTTACACGTAACTCTGGCATATCTAGTATGAGTAACTCAGGAATCAAATCCCAGACTTCTTTTTCTAATTCATCTAAGGTTTCTGCTTCGACAATTAGGCCTTTTAGATCGGGACTAGTGGCGACATAAACATTTGCTAGTTTATCGTGGATAATTTCAACTTTGATTAAAAGTGACAGCCCCATTTTTGCAAGGAATGTCGCACAAGGCCAGCCTAATCGATACATGGTAGTCCTCTAGTTATTGCGTAGCCGATAGATGAAAATATATAAAGTAGGCAGCTTTTACTGCCCACCTTTATTCCTTAAGAAAAACGCTCAATCATCTTTTCTGCTTGTTCGGCAAACGCTTCTAGATTGCCTTTTTTTACTTTATCAACAGGAATAGCTAAGGCAGTGGTTAAATCGATATAGATATAAACATAACGTTTGCCATATTCAACTCTTACTAATTCAGCCCAAGCCATTTTATGCTTACCACTGGGTGATTTTTCTAATAAATGAGTGGGATCAGAAGGATCTATACTTAAATGATAAGTACCAAATATATTGCTTTTTTCTTTAGCGGTATAAGATTTGAGTAACTTTTGTTGCCAACGTGACAGTGTTGTTTTAGGTACAAGAAATGACCAAAGTGCCGCAATTATCACGATATAGGCCGCAGTCGTTAAATCTTGATAGTAAAAGTAATAAAAGGCACTCAGGAGTGTCATCACACCTGGAACTAACAAACGATTCATACGTTGGTCATTTTGATAGACTTCGGTCTTCATATAACGCGCTGTATTAAAGTTAATTAAATCTTCTTCGCCAAATTCGTATTCTATTTCAAACATATTATGAGTCTTATTGTAGTTTAAAGGTTTTAGTGCATTTTTATTGTAATATGAACACTGCGCCGGCAGGCATTGGATAATCTTAACATAGCTGTTCTGAAATAGCCGACTGTGATGTTTTTACTCAATGAAACCAGTGAGCGGTAATCATAATAAACGAAACCATCTGGTTTTCCGCCATTTAAAGTGTCTGTGTGTATTATAAATAAGTACGCCGACATTACTAAAAAATAATTTACCCCGTGTAGACGAATTGCATTCACTTACACCTTAGCTGATTTAAACGGTTTTTTTATAATGCATTCATAGCAAGTAGCTTAGGAAATCCTCGATTCTGAGTTGCTACATAAGGCAATATTATTTTTAAAAATCAACAGCTCATATCTAAGTTTTTTATTTCCAACATCTCGTGCCTAATGACAAAAAAATAATTAGCCCTTGCAATAGTTACAAGTCAATTTTCGAATTACGCCATAAAGATACTTATAGGTATTTATACGAATGGTATTTTTTTAGTGACTTGCTACTATTCTTACTAGGTTTATTTACTATACCTTTTCAATGCTTTCAAACAGGCAAAAACAACCTTTGTCGCTGATTAAATCAGCATGTAGTGATCACTAGTGTCTGATAAAGCAACATTCATCAATCAAGTGAAGAGCTGTCGTTATGTCATTACTAAATAAAGGTAAAGCTATTTTAACTACGTGGATAACCTCGTTCAAAATGAATGTTGTTGTTGTTGTTGTTGTTGTGTTTGGCCTCTATGTTTATACCGAAAAAGCAAATGAACTTGCCAATAGGCAGCGACAAGCCGGTTTTCAATTAGTCGATCAGTTGCGCCAAAGCTCAGATGACTTAACACTAATGGCCAGACTCTATGTTGTCACCGGAGATCCTCGCTATAAGCAATATTATCAAAGCATACTGGATATTCGTAATGGTAAAATGCCTAGACCAGAAGGTTATACCCATAGCTACTCGGATCTAGTTATCTCTGGAGATTTAGCTCCCCCAGCAGAAAATGACAAAGGTATTCCGTTAACTGACTTGATACAGCAGTCAGGTTTTACCGAGGACGAGGTCGGTCACCTGCTGACCGCAGAAAATAATTCAGATGCATTGACTAAGGTCGAGTTTGAAGCTATGGCATTGGTGGAAGCACTTGACGCCGATGAAGAGGCTAATCGATTAAAGGCTCGACAACTGTTATTTAGTGAGCACTATAATCAGGCTAAGTCTAAGATTATGCAGCCCATTAATACCTTCTATAGCGAGATGTATCATCGTACGCTTAGCACTGCTAATCATGCCATCGCCAAGCTATTTCTTTTGATATTTAGAGTTCGCTCAAAAACTCAGATGCCAATAATTCAAATAACCCTTCGTCATTAATCTGACTGGCGTTATGAAGATCCGTTTTGTCTTTTGTAATAAAAATTCGATGTGCTTGTTGATACAGCGCTGAACAATTTCGAGCACAAA
>CAMDOP010000300.1 GCA_945903675.1 Crenothrix polyspora | reverse complement strand
ATGTTTTTTAAGGTACACTAAACCCTCAAGTCATAAGGCTTAGAGGGTTTTTTTATGCCTGTAAGGTTCTTTAAGATACAATAAGTACCAGTAATTGTTGCTGGTAATTCTACTGGTAAACGATTAAAGAGGTTTTAATTTACCAGCATATGGGCTTCGCATGGCTAAAACACTGAACAAACTTGCACCTTTAACAATAAAAAGCATGATTAAAAATGCCACTATAAATGGTAAGCAAGAAAAAGCCTCTGATGGTGGTGGTTTATATTTTATTGCAGAACCTAGTCGGTCTTCGTGGTGGCGGTTTGATTATCGAATTGCTGGTAAACAAAATTCTTTATCTGCTGGTATTTATCCAGAAGTAACACTCGCAAGTGCCAGAGAAAAAAGAGCGGAACTTAAATTACTGGTTTCAAAAGGAATTGATCCAAGCGCGCAACGTAAATCTGAAAAAGACAGTAAAAGTGGTGCTGATTGCTTTGAGACAATAGCGCATGAGTGGTGGAATCATAAAAAAGACGCGTGGACAGAAGGACATGCACAAAGAACCCTAACTAGATTGATTAACGATGTGTTTCCCTATCTTGGCAGCATATCAATCAATACTATCAATGCTGCTGATATGCTAAAGACAATTCGTCGAATAGAGTCTAGGGGTGCAATAGAAACAGCTCATCGAACTAATCAGACCTGCGAATCAGTTTTTGCGTATGCCATTGGCACGAGCAGATGTGACAACAACCCCAGCACAGCCATTAGATCGGTATTGAAAGAAGCACCACCACCGCAAAACTTTGCCCGCTTAAAAGATGTTGCCGATATTGCTAACCTACTCAGAGATATTGATCATTACAAAGGCTCAATAATCACTAAAACAGCATTGCAATTATTACCACTTACTTTTGTAAGGCCTAATGAAATAGCCTCACTTGAATGGAGCAACATTGATTTTGACAATGCACTTTGGACAGTTCCAGCACACATTAAGAAACAAAAGAAAAAAGATAAGTTAGATGAGTCTAAAACTCACCTTGTACCCTTATCAACTCAAGCAATCGCTATACTAAAAGATATTTTTCCGCTCACTGGGACTGGTCGCTATGTATTTACCGGCCTTAGAACATCTTCTGGAAGTAATTACGAAAGACCCATTACAACAGAATCGTTATTAGCAGCCATAAGGCGAATGGGCTACACCAAGGAAGATATGACAACGCACGGATTTAGAGGAATAGCTTCAACACAAATACGAGAAATTAATAAAAATAGGTTTGCTGATGCCGTTATTGAAACTCAACTGGCTCATAAAGTCGGTGATAAAGTACGTCAGGCTTATGATCACGCTGGTTATCTTCCTGAGCGTATTGAATTAATGCAATGGTGGAGTGATTACCTAGACGAGTTAAAAAATGGCGCTCAGGTGATAGCGTTTAAAAAGATTGTCTAAATACTACATATAGTATTTTTTAATTATTTTAATCTACATATAGAAAAACATTGATAAACAAATAAATACTATATAGAATTATGCTAACTAATTAATTAGTGGTTGAGAACGATAACGTGAACAACCTTTAGCTAATTGGGTTTATGACTCATCAAACGCGAGTACGCTAGCGACAATCATAAGCAAGAACTGGATTACTTATTCCATTTTTGGCTTTGTTGTGCAAGTAACTCGTAATCAGCATGACAAAGTAAAACCTTATGAAAAGGCTTTTACTATGCAATCGAACAACATCATCCGCTTACCCCGCGCCATACAGAAGACAGGCTTAAGTCGAAGCACTATTTATGCTTTGCTTAATCGTGGCGAATTCCCGCAACAAATAAAATTATCCCCTCGTGCCATGGGCTTTCTTGAATCTGAAATAGATGCTTGGATTGCTGGCAGGATTTCAGCCTCCAGGGAGGCATAATCATGGACAGATTAGGCACTACCCACACGGCTAATGTGGGCAGCAAGAAGAAACAGCAAGATCATTTTACCCTATCCGTACTTAAAGCCAAACTAGTTAAATGGCTACAATACTTATCATTGGCAGGGAGATTATTATGGTAAGCGATCTCGATGCAATCAATCAGTTTAGTAACTTCATTCTGGATAATGGCGAAACTCCACCCTCTATAATTAATCCTAATGGGGTTTTACATCGCTTTAAAGATGACTCAGGGAAATTAAATTGCTGGTACACCTTACATATTGACGGACGTGCGGCTGGTGCATTTGGTAACTGGAAATCAGGCTTAAAACTTAACTGGAAAGCTGAGGGTGATTTTCCAAAGCTAACCGATTCACACCGGCTAGATTTTCAGATAGAGAAAAACCGACAAGAACTAATTCGTAAGCACGAAGAAAAAGTACGCCACCAAGAGGCAATGACCAAGGCTACTTATATTTGGAGTCATGCAACATTAGCCCCTATTAGTCATCCCTACTTAGTCAAGAAGCATATTGGCATTCATGGAGCAAGATTGGGTCGTGACAATACGTTGATCATACCTTTATACAACACCAATAGAGATATAATTAATCTGCAATTTATCAGTGAAACCGGTGGCAAGCGGTTTTTATCCGGCGGCCAGAAGAAAGGTTGTTTTTATATTCTGGAAGGCGTGACGGATAAAATTATTATATGTGAAGGCTTTGCTACGGCCGCAAGCTTGTATGAAAACAGTGGATATTTGACGGTAGTGGCATTTGATGCTGGCAACCTAAAAAACGTCGCCATTAATATTAAGTCGCTTTATTCAGCATCTAAAATTGTTATTGCTGGTGACAATGATTTAAGTGGCATTGGCCAGAAAAAAGCCATTGAAGCCGCACTAGCAGTGAATGGGCAATATCTAGTGCCGGCCACCGCTGGACACGACTGGAATGACTCGTTAACGGTGGAGGTGACTCATGCATGAGATAGTTGAAAATCAGCATAGTGCTGACGACAAATTATTCTTTAGTGGCGAAAACCTTTCAAATGATGATCACAACGTTAACAATGTACACATATTCGATTTTGATGAGGCTATTGATCCTAATGCAGAAGCATTAAGTCATGCCAAACAGGTGATTGATCAAGCACTCATTGATTGCGTAGATCATCCAGGTCTTTTAGGTAGTGTTGAGTTTATAGCGGCTATTAAGACCGTATCTATTGACCGAGCCTTATGGTTTGAGTATCGCAGCAAGATAAAATGCATGAAACCATCTGGTGTTCCGATGGCCGATATTGACAACATGGCGGTTACTCAATCGGTTGATGGGGATAAGCAAGATTCTGCAGCAGCGGAATTAATTAAATTAGTGATGGAACAAGGGTTACTGCTTTTTGATAGCCAAGCAGATAAAGCCTTTGTGTCAGTTGCCATTAAAGACGTAGATCATACCTTAGCGATAGCTAGCAAATCCTTTGTAGAATGGCTGAGCTTTGCCTATTACATGGCTACTAAATACGGCAATCAACCAGGCAAATCAGCCAGTGAGTCGGCCATTAAACAAGCAAGTTTTGCTTTATCAGGTATTGCAAAATTTGATGGAGATGCTGAATCAGTCTATTTGCGGGTTGCTGATAGAAATGGCGGTCATTATATTTTTATTGGTGATGAAGCGCTGCAGGTTATCGAAGTATTGCCGACAGGCTGGCGCGTTACTAAAAACGCACCGGTTAGATTCTGGAAGCCCGGTTCAATGCAATCTTTGCCACTGCCCATCAAAGGTGGAGATATTGAATTGTTATGGCAATTTATCAATATTCCGGCGCCTGATAGATTATTGGTCTTAGCGTGGATATTGGAATCTTTCAGGGGTGAGACACCTAAACCTATTCTCGCATTGAATGGCACCCAAGGCAGCGCGAAATCATCGACACAAGATAAGCTGAAACAACTGATCGACAATAACGCTGTCAATCTCAGGAGCGCACCCAAAACCGTTGAAGATGTATTTGTATCAGCAGGTTGTGGCTGGTTAGTCAGTTATGAAAACTTATCGCATGTATCCCCTGCTATGCAAGATGCTTTTTGTACGCTTGCAACTGGTGGTGGTTTTGCCGGACGCAAATTATTCACAAATACAGAAGAGTCGGTTATTGATGTTAAGCGTCCTATTATCTGCAATTCAATCCCCAGTGTATTAACGGCACAAGATGTAACGGACAGAGCCATCACTCTGGAATTACCGCGTATTGCCTATCGAGAAGAAGCAGAAATCAATGCGGCATGGGATAAAGCTAAACCTGCTATTTTTGGCGGCTTGCTGGATTTATTCGTTTTGACTTTGGCGCAGATGCCTAAAGTCACCTTGGTAAGTCCACCCAGAATGGCAGATTTTACTCGACTAGGCGAAGCAATGGCGCAAGTATTAGGTCATACATCTGGCACATTCGACACGCTGTACAAATCAAATCGATCAGAAGGTATTAGCCGTGCATTGGAAGCATCCCCTGTTGCTGTAGCTGTACGTGAATTAGTTGATGACCACCATGGCATATCGTTACTGGTCTTTACTGGCACCATGAAATTGTTGCTAGAGACGCTG
>CAMDOP010000299.1 GCA_945903675.1 Crenothrix polyspora | reverse complement strand
TGCCCTTGAAGTAAGACGACGTATCAAAGAACAATTGAAAAAACTGGGCGGTATGGAGTTTTTTGATGTGCATTTTAGCTACATCGATAATGAATCCTTGGAAGAGTTTTTTGTTAATGTCCCCGAACAAGGCGGCAGTCAATTAATCCCTGAAGGCATTCCCAAGCCGGGTGTTATCCATTTGGTGACTAAAGGTGCCACCGATCAGCCCGGTTTATATCGTTTTGAAACGCAAATGACAGCGGGTAATGGCAAACATTCAGTTTCAGGATTGGGTTCCAATACAGCCGCAAAAGAATCGGTTCGGGTGGGTTTTGACTACTTTAAAGGTAACTTGAACCGCATCAGTATAACTGCCAAATTTGCGGAACATGAATATCATATTCATGCCATCGAAATGCATAACACCGGCCCCAGTAATAAAATAAGTCTGGCTGCGTTGATCGCTTTTTGTTCTATTTTAATGAATAAGCCAGTTCAGGAACAAATGGTGGTTTTGGGTGATATGACTTTGGGTGGCGTGATTAATCCGGTTGAAGACTTGGCAGGTTGCCTGCAATTGGCCTTGGAGAGCGGCGCAAAGCGCGTGTTGTTGCCGATGTCGTCAGCGTCAGATATTCCCACTGTACCTGCAGAGATATTTTCAAAGTTTCAGATTAGTTTTTTCGCAGATCCGGTCGATGCTGTTTATAAGGCGTTGGGGGTTCAGTGATCTTATCTGATAACACACACACAAAATTATGAACGATAAAATCACTAGACACTTTAGTTTGCTTTCATTAGAAATCGAAGGATTTCAATCGATACGAGACCCAGTGCGCATTGATTTTGCCCCTATTACATTATTGTATGGGCCAAATAGTGCAGGTAAAAGTGCTGTTTTTGATGCTCTTGAATTAATGAAGATGGTTTGGGATCCCATAAACATAGTGTCCAGTAAAGTCCTTCAAGAAAAGTTTGAACTATGGACTCATATTCCTAGCAAGAAGTCCTTAGCTTCCGACGAAAGAAGTTTAACAATCTCAGTAGAAGTTTTAGTACCTGTTAAATTGGACTATTTAGGCTTGGGTGATGAAGATGGTGATTATGATGAAGACGAAGCCTTTTGTGTTTTAGGCAAAAAGTTAAAGTACACATTTAAAACTACGTTTAATAAATATTGTCATGTATTTCAGATTGATATGTTTTCTATACATAATCTTTCGGAAAACGATGAAATTATAAGTGGCTTAAAAAAGAGCTTAGAGGATGATTATGCTGTATCAATTAATAATCATGTTCAAAAGGAACAATTTTGTTTTGCGGGCAATAATTTATTTTTATTTACTCAATGGGGTGCAAAAAATGCACTCTCAGACAACAATGTGTTTAATTGGAGAATGAACTTTTATGGCAACCTTCTGGTACGAATCCTGGATCAAGCAAGCCCTTTGGTTCATGCGGATAGATCAATTCCTACCCCAGAAGATACCATTTGCATTAACAATGGAGATTACATTAGTTCCAATCGGTTAAGCTCAGATAATAAAATTAGTGAACATATTGCTAAAAAACTAGGTAAAAAAGACGCTTTCTTTGCTAAATTATCCAGACTTGCCGTAGCAAATAAAGTAAATAAAGCATACTTGAAAGAGATTTCACATTTAAATAAAGTGATTTTCGATGCGGATAATCAAATAAAATTTGAAGCTAGACTAATCGAGCATGATTTACAATTTAAACGTATAAATAGGTATCTTAGTGATCACTTGTTTATTGAAAAAGGATATCAAATTGATGCAACTATCAATTTTTTAGCACCTTTTGATGTAGGTTTCGAATTTGGTGGTATCGACGAAAACTTTGGCATCATTGGGTGCTCCGCAATAGTTAGTTTGTTTTTGCTTGATACTGAGGCTAGGAAACTGCAGTTTGAGGACGTAGGGAGTGGAATTGCCTTCGTTATTCCTACATTAGTGTCTATTGCAGTTCAACAGATATCGACCATCCAACAACCCGAACTTCATTTACACCCTGCGTTACAGTCTTCTTTAGGGGATGTCTTTATTAATAGACTCAATGATGATAGTGGAAATTGGCAATCCATTGTTGAAACTCATAGCGAACATCTGTTATTACGTTTATTAAGAAAAATCAGGGATACTGAGAAAAGAAAAAACTCAGATTTTTCTGTTGTTCCGGAAGACATCGCTATTTATTATTTCAATCCATTACCCTCAGCAGACACAACAGAAGTTATCAAAATGTCAGTGACACCACTAGGTGATTTTTATGATGTTTGGCCTAGAGGCTTCTTTAGCGATAGAGATAAGGATTTATTTGATGAATGAAATAGATGCTGTCTCTCCTAGATTTTTTGATAACTTTAGAGACTTATCAGATCTACTTGCTGAGTTTGGACCTTATAACGGTAGATATGTTGCAAACTATCCGAGTGATTGGGAAAAAAAATTACGAGACCATTTAAAGCATCTTCCTGTAATAGAGCAGACAAAAGTAAAGCAAAAGCTCAGTCGTTATAATCTAAATGGCATTAAGTCCATTCTTATCGATAATAATAAGTTGGAATATAGCCCAAATATTTCTTGGACAGAAAATGTAGAAGTACTTCAAAAAAATAAAACTTTCAATGATGTCATTGCAGATCTTTATGATGAAGGTGCAATTTTTCAGAAATGGGAAGATAAGGTTGAAGAGTATAGGGCAAAAAGAGAACGGAGCATTCATTTACAAGGAAAGCCTGGAGAGTACATTGCGTTGATTGAACCTCTTCTTAAAAAAGGTCCGGCAGCATATTTCGTTGATCCGTATTTTCGCCCCACTGATGAAGATAATATAAGTCTAATTAAAAAATTATTTGAAAAAGTAGCAAATAGTGAGTGCTATCAACTGCATTTTTTTATAAGAAAAAAACGTGCCTTAGAGAAAAATAATCATGGCTCTGAATCTAAATGGGACCTTGATGAATATAAAAAAGAACTGGAGTACTGTTTATCTAGATTTGTACGCAGAGGAAAATCTTTAACAATTAATCTTTTTGAGGAATCTAAAGAATTTGAATCTCATAATAGATACTTTATTACAAAGTATGGTGCGCTAGACTTCGGAAAAGGTTTTATGAGATTTAATTACTCTGTAGCCCAGATTCCAGTTTACATTGTTGATAAAGGTCAGCACGAGGAATTAATAGATTGGTATATATCAGGAAAGGCAGCCTTTAAGAACATTGATACGATCACTATTGAGAATAATGATCTATAAGCGAGGTTGGATAGTATTATTCGTAAATATGGCTCAACGCCAATCAAAACTGTTCCTGGTTGAATCAACCTCGTCTAGTGTCACATTCGATCCGCTACCCAAGAAAATATTATCATGAACACCAACAACATTAAAAAATACGCGCCTATCGCCCGTCGTGACTTTATTGAAGCGGTCGGTAAGCGGCTTAACCAGTTTGGTGTTTACAATAAAGGCAATGCGCTAACGATTAGCGAACCGACTGTTTCCGGTTCGGTGCTGCAGATTGACGGCAATACATTTGATGCCGGATTGGCACCAGCCCGAAAGCGTTTGGTACTTCGCGCAGAACAGCTGGGTTTTGCTGCCTTGGTAGAGCAGGTGGCTTATACCTGGTTTAACCGGCTTTGTGCCATCCGCTTTATGGAGTTAAAACCGGATTATCTGGAACACGGTTTCCGCGTCTTATCGCATCCGGAAAAAACCAACAGTTTTGAAATACTCGACCATGCTCAAGACGTGGCAGAAGCGCTGGGGCTGGAGCGCAATCACATCGTTGAACTCAAGTTGGCGGGTAACAAAGATGAAGCCCTTTATCGTGAATTGTTACTGGGGCAATGCCATCAATTGCATCAGGCTATGCCGTTTTTGTTTGAAGCCTTGGATGATGAAACCGAATTATTGCTGCCCGATAACTTAATCCGCACCGATTCCATATTGCGCGGTTTGGTGGATGGCATTCCCGAAGAAGACTGGGAACAAGTCGAAATTATCGGTTGGTTGTATCAGTTTTATATCTCCGAAAAGAAAGATCAAGTGATCGGCAAGGTGGTAAAAAGCGAGGATATTCCTGCCGCGACCCAATTGTTTACGCCCAACTGGATCGTCAAATATCTGGTACAGAACTCGGTTGGTCGGCAGTGGTTGATGACCTATCCGGATTCCAGCCTGAAAAGTCAGATGGACTATTACATAACACCCGCCGAGCAAGAAGCATCGGTAACTGCCGCTTTAGCCGCGATCACCCCGACCAGTATTGAACCTGAAACCATTAAAGTGATTGATCCGGCCTGCGGTTCCGGTCATATCTTGGTCGAAGCCTATAACTTGCTTAAAGCCATTTATGAAGAACGGGGTTATCGCAGTCGTGACATTCCCAAACTGATACTGGAAAACAACCTGTATGGTTTGGATATAGACGACCGCGCCGCGCAACTGGCCGGCTTTGCCTTAATGATGAAAGCCCGGGAAGATGACCGGCGTATTTTTACCCGTGACATCAAGTTGAATGTATTGGCGCTGC
>CAMDOP010000298.1 GCA_945903675.1 Crenothrix polyspora | reverse complement strand
AACAGCACTTTGTTTTACCTCACCTTGGCCTTGGTGTTGGCGCCACTTTTAAAGCAGCGTAGCGCGCAGTGGGGTCTATACGGCTTTGCCTTAATTTCTTCTTTAGCAATCGGCTTGTCGCGCATCGCGCTGGGGGTGCATTGGCCTAGCGATGTATTAGCCAGTTGGATTATGGCTTACAGTTGGTTAGGTTTGTGGGTGATTGCAGCCAAGGGTTATTGGCCTGAGGCCTTGAAGTTGATGTAGGAGCGCAATTTATTGCGCGAATACGAAAGTGAGATAAACATACAATCTGCTCCTACTAAACTAATTGTTGGTTTGAGTGTAACCACGGGCCGCCATGGTTTTAGCCACGGCAGCTTTAGTTTGTTCTATCACCTCAGGCAAGGCCAGGCTGCTGTCAATTTCAACGATGGGGGCGCCGTTAAAGGTCAATTGCGGGGTAATGGCTATTTTGTCGCGGAGTAGTTCGCGTCTGTGGTCAGGCTTGCGGGCGCAAGCCGTGTCTAAATCGACATTCAAGCGTATCACTAAATCTGGCTTAAAGCTGGTCATCCATTCGCACTGAGCTCGTTCTCTTCTAGCCAACCAACGCACTAAAAAATTACCCGGCGCGCTAATCGATAGGCCGGTGCCATCGTATGAACCAGGAAATTCCAATTGCGGGTAGCGGTCGGTGACAACGATAAAGCCTTGTTTACGCTGCGCCATCATCTGTTTAAAGCGGCGTAATCTGCGCAGTGAAAAAGTATATAGGACCAATGCGACAAATAAGCCCGGGGTCTTTTTCTCACGCTGAATCTGGGTGCTTTTAGTTTTGCGGACGATGAATTGATCCAGCAGCTTGCCAATGAATGGCAAGCTGGCAATGGTGCGGCCTATGTTGCCCATCTGCTTACCCAAATGCGCGGCCACGGCTGGGCCATAGCCTTGCATCCAATCAAGAATGGCGGCGCTAACGGTGGATTTGCCTGAGCCATCGCAGCCAATAATGGCTATGAGCGGGGCTAAGCTGGATTGATTTTTTTTCATTTTTTACTCATTAATTAGTTGTTTCACACCTAATTCTCGAATGGTTTCATCTATTGATTCTGTAAGGCTATATTTTAAAACTAGCCCGAGCTCTTTTTTAGCCTTTTTAATTGATGGTATGTAACGATCAATTTTAGAATCAGCGATTAGAGGAATTTCTGCTTGGACATTATAAGTATCGGCTAATAGTTTAGCTAAATCGCTAACAAGAACGGCTTGATTTGAACCAAGATTGTAAATTGGACATTTTGGTGAAGCATCATCAGCAATGGTCATTAGCCATTCCACAAGGTCATCAGCGTACATATAACTGCGGTAAACTTGATGGTTTGCTTTTACTGCAATTGGCCGTTTATTAATCACATCATCAATGAAGTTACTTATTGCAAAATGTTGGTCTCGCGGTAAATATTTCCCAACAAAGGCAAAGCATCTGGCAATACTCACATTTAATCCCATGCAGCCCAAATCGATGATTGCCCTTTCGGCATCTTGTTTTGCAACAGCATAATCTAGTTTTCCGGGAGCCATTTTAGAGAGATCACCCACAAATGACTCATCAATTTCATCTAAATTAGGTGGCTGAACACCGTAAACCGCTCCGGAACTGACATAAACAATTTTACTATTAGTATGGTGTATCTTTGCTAAATCACAATAATGGTATGTGCCCGCTTGTATATTCTTTTTCTCATCTTCTGGACTTGATAAATAGTTTCTAACGTCAGTCGATGCTGCAGCATGAATAACATAGTCAGCGAACGGCAAACGTTCTGTATTTGTAATGTCCGCAGAATAAAGCTCAACATTTTGGCCAACTCAATCGGGAGTATCGTGAAGAAGTTTGTTTACATTCCTTGACATCACTATGACTTTACTTATATGCCATGGCGCCAATAGATTCCTAGAAAATGCGTCTAAGATTGACTTGCCAAAAAATCCAGAGCCCCCTATAACAAGCAGTGTTTTCATTGATGATTTATAAAACCTTCCAACGCGCTTCTAACATTGCTATACGAGCATCGTCTTCTTTCATGATCATCGAATAATAATCACGCTTATTCATCAGCCACAGCATCTCGAATTTTACTGCATCCAATAATCCAGCTTCAATCGAAGGGCTATCAATCGCATTTGAATTAAAGATCACTTTGCGCGTTTCAAAACGCGTTAAGTTTGTTTTTTTGATCCGCTTCAACATTGATAATGCATCAATTGAAACGGCCCCACCAACGACCATATCGATCCCTGCCTCTAGGCAATACTGGCCTGCTTTAATACAGTAGTCGGTTACTTTATCAGTGTTAATATCTAAGCGATCCCAACCCATCGATCCACAGAAATCTACTCGTCCAAATACCAGTCCATCTAAGCCATTCTTTGCAGATGCCAGCTTAGCCATCTCCTCGATATGATTAAATGCTGTAATCGTTTCAACGTTAAACAGAAAGGCTGTGTCTTCCTGCTCGACGGGTTCATAGATCTTATTCTTAGCATCAATGAATTTAGATAACGCATAAGGGGTTTCAACCATGGGTGCAATGATGTACTGAACCCCAAGTTGCTTGCTCTCAATCAGATCCCTGATGGCTTCGCATCCACCAATTTTAAGGGCGACATTCAAATCAGCCTTACGTGCTATTTCAATCAATCTAAGCAGCTCATCAATACGGGTGCCTTCAGCCTCAAACTCAGCCTTGACCGCTAAGGCGCCTGACTCTTGTTTTAACTTCTTCAAGATATCAAGCATCTGTTTTTCACGTAAATTCATTTTTCATCTCTTTTATTGGTGTCTATTCAGGCCATCAAAGCAGAATATCTTTCATGGTGTAATATTAAATATATGTGTGTGCATTTTTTAACTGAAATAAATTGGTAATATCCTTATGGTTATCTAATCTTGAGCATACAAATTTAACGTCAACTCCATCATCATATCCATGGGGGTAAAAAATAAATGGCACATTTGAATTACTCGCTAGCTTTTGATCTACTTTACTATCTCCTACTAATATCATTTGTTCGGCGCTTACCCCGAAATAATTTTGGCAAGAAATCAGATTGGATGGGTGGGGCTTTTTGTTCGGCAGGTCGCCTCCAGCCACTATAAATTCAAAAAATTCTTTCAAACCAGAGTCTATCAACACCTTCTCTGCAAGAACTCTTGGTTTATTTGTGCACAGTGCTAGATAAAAATTAGCCTTTTTCAAATAATCTAGGCACTCAAAAACTCCGTCATAGACGCAATCTTTAGGAGTAGTCCGTTTCATATATCTGAGTCTAAACTCTGTTAAATATGACGATATATTGTTTTGAGAAACACCTAATCCGTTACCAACCAAATCTTCCCCACCTAAACTTAACCAAGGATAAAAAGCCTCTTTTCTTAGCGGCATCTTTCCTAATTCAACTCTGATCTCATTCAATATATCGGCCACCACGCTGGCGCTATCAACCAAAGTACCATCAAGGTCATATACAATCAGCTTAGGCACCTTCATTCTATCTAAGCCTATTAAACTACTTTACAGAAATTAATTATCAACAATTAAATTGCTTGCTAATTCTTCACGCGACAAAAAAGGCGCCATGTCATCAAGTGCCGGAGAAACCATTGTCCCGTCATCTAATTTACGAGAGGCTAATTTTGGCGAAAACTGTTGAGCCGGATCTATCATTACTTCAATTAAGGCGAATTCATCACTATTTAAAAGATTTTGTACTTCTAGCGTTGACCAGTCAGCAATATTTTTGACCTTAATTGATTTGATTCCCAACGCATTACCAAGCTTCACAAAATCTGGCAAAGTTACGCCATCATCCGGGCCGATGCCGAACATGTTGTCCGAAAAATAGGCTTGTTGAGTCTGCCTAATTGATAGGTAACCATTATTGTTCAGAACAATTACCTTAACAGGTAATTTGTAGCCCACCATAGTCTGAAGCTCTTGTAAGTTCATCATCAAACTTCCATCACCTGCAAGACAAATAACTCTCTTGCTGCCTGTAGCGATTGATGCGCCAATTGAAGCTGGAAGATCGTATCCCATTGAGGCGCAACCTGAATTTGTATAAAGTCTCTGCCCTTGTCTTAACTTTGCCGCCTGAAAGCTAATCACGCACGCTGAACCATTTCCGGTGACGACAATATCTTTTGGGCCAAGTCTATTGAAAAGATCTTCAATAAACACGTAGGGATTCACATTGGTTTTATTTGATGCATATTCAGGCAAGACCGTGGGATATCGTGAAACCCTCTCCCTACACCATTGAAGATAGTTTTTATGCTGATCTGAAGCACCCAATCCAACGACAGCATCGATTAATTTAGGAATAAAGCATCGCAAATCTGCATTTATCTTCAAATCAATGTTCAATGTAGGTTTGTTGAGTTCAGCTTCATCGATATCGACCATAACTTTCCATGCGTTTGAAGCGAAACTTTTCCAGTTGTAACTTACCTGACGGATATTTAGGCGACTCCCAATTACTAAGAGAAAGTCTGCATTCTGAACTGTAAAATTAC
>CAMDOP010000297.1 GCA_945903675.1 Crenothrix polyspora | reverse complement strand
CAACCATATCCTTTGCGTTGAACATTAAAGGTTTGCACTCGGATGCTATCGCTACATTTTACTCTCCACAAACACGATTCTGGGAATTGTTGATAGGATCAATATTAGCGCATGTCACATTGTACAAACCTAATTTAGGGGCTACAAACACACAAAAACTTAATACTTATCTAAACGCTATTATTTACAACAAATCAGCCCAAGCTAATGAGAATACCTTACGTAACGTCCAATCAATTTTAGGTGCTGCACTAATCGGTGCTGGTCTATTAATCATCACCAAAGAACGACCCTTCCCTGGTACATGGGCATTGTTACCCACACTGGGTGCTGTGCTAATTATTTCAGCTGGATCACAAGCATGGTTAAACCGTGTTCTTCTGTCAAATCGAGTACTGGTATGGTTCGGATTAATCAGTTTCCCACTGTATTTGTGGCACTGGCCATTACTTTCATTTGCACGTATCGTTGAGAGTGAAACACCTAGTCAGAACATCCGTATTGCAGCTGTTATTATTTCGATTGTATTAGCGTGGTTGACCTACAAATTCATTGAACAGCCTATCCGTTTTAGCAAGTTTGGCAATGTAAAAACGTTAGTATTAGCAGTGCTAATGATTATTGTTGGTAGTATCGGATACTATACCTACAAAACAGACGGCTTTTTATCTAAAAGAAATAAAGAGTACATAACTCTGTCTAACTACAACTATTTTGATAATAAATCTGAGGCAGAGTTTTGGGGGGATGGCTGCTTTAATGTAGATCCAAATAAAGATGTTAGTTTTTTAAAGAAAAGTAAATGTGACCAAATATCTTTCGAAGGCCGACCTAAAATATTTCTTATAGGTGACTCCCATTCAGCGTACTTAAGTCAATATTTAAGAGGTTATTTAAATGATCATAAATATAACTTATTCCAATATTCAGCCGCTTATTGCACCCCTCTTTCAATTTTAGATAAGCATGAAAGATGTAGGGATATCAATAATTTTGTGTTTAAACGTATTTCTGAAGAACAACCTGATTTTGTAATTATATTCGCTTATTATTCTCTATGGCCCGGCATGAGTGATTATTATGGAGAAACAGCTTCTTACGATGAATTTATTAAAGAAAAGACAATTGAACTTAAAGAATTAGGGGTTAAGCATATTATCGTCATTGGACATATTCCTACATGGAAAAAATCTCTTCCACACGTTTTACTTAAACAATTTACAACTAAAAACAAACAGATTCCGCTTAGAACATATGATGGAGTAAACAAAAACTCATTAGAATGGGATTCAAAAATGTCCAAAATAGATTGGCCTGATGGAGTGAACTATTTGTCACCAAGACAATTATTATGTAATGACGATGGTTGTTTAACAACAGTAGGTAAAAATCTAGAAGATGATCTTATTGTGTTCGATTATGGTCATTTAACGAAATCAGGTGCCAAATTTATTACAGAACAACTTTTAACATCTTTTCTTCAATAGCCACGCTATCTTTATTTCACATAATTTCCTGTATAGAATTTCAATCATTGAATGTGTTAGAGCTAAAATTTCTAATTACTTGACTATGTTAGCTTAACCTAACCAATCATAATAATAATGTAATATTTTACCTAAACTATTACAAATGTAGTCATACACTGATTTGTAAGATACGCCATAAATCACCAATCTTTTTGGCTCTATAGTCCTCAAAAAAAAGAGGCTTGATTAGTTTTTAACCAATCTAACTCAATGCCAATGAATTCACTGTATTCAGGATTTTTGATAGCGCACTTTTACACAGGTTTTGTGGATAACCTTGTTTGGTTTGGATGCAAAAAAGTCTTTTAACAGCGCTTTTTATTACCTGGACTCGTAACGCCTAAATCCTGTCCACGATGCACCTCAAAACAGGTTCATTGCAGAATTCTACTGTCCCAGGGTTAGTTGTACCAAACTCATACATTGTTCTAACTCGGAGACATTGAGCAGTTTGGCGCCTTCGGCTTGGCTAACATTATCATTCTGCAAATTTGCAGTTTGATATTCAGAAGATTTTTTATCACCACCAACACTCATATTCGCCAACTTAGCCGCAATCATGCCACACTGTAATTCGGTTTTATGCTTGGTTAGCGTTTAACCAATCTGTTTGAATCCCTTATGGAATGTGGCTTACAGGTATTTATCTCGGTTATTACAGATAGTCATTAATAGGTTGATAGCTGTCTAAGTCTTGCGCGTTAAGCATTAATTGGGTGTCACTTAACAGTTTTCTCCAGATAGCGGCCTGTTTATCGTCTGGGGGTATCAAATACCATTAAAGCGACTGCTTGATCTATTAGTGCTTTTCTATAACAATCCTGTGCTTTCCTGTGACTGGAATCAGCAATAGCAAGGTTTTCAAGTTTGTTTAGTTCTTGCTGTAAGTAGTCAATGCGCGACATTTGCGCGGTTTCTCTAGCTTGCAGGTCATTAATATTTTTATCTTTCCCATTAGCTATATCTTCACGGGTTTTTTTGATGGCCTCTATTATTTCTTTTTGTGCTTCTTTCAGCTTTTCTTTAGTCTTTTTAAGTTCTACCTTTAATTCTTCTGATACTTTTTTAGAGTCATCAACATAAACAATTTCTGTTTTGGATTCCCTCACTCGCTCCAGTTCTGCTTCAAATTCACGCTTAGCATCCCGTTCTAATAGTGATTGCTTACGCCATTCGTCAATACGTTCCTTATCTTCTTTTGAAGTTTTTTGCAAGGCAAGCATTTCATCCTTTAACGCCCTGATTATCTCGTTTGCGTCAGCTTGGTTTGTCTATAGTGTTAAAAAAAAGGACATAAATAAAGGACATAAAATGGCTAAGAATATTAATAAAGATGTAGTTTACAAAGCAGCTAAATCTAAAGAAAAAGATTACATGCTTAATGATGGTGAAGGATTAAATTTATTTATAAGTAAGAATGGCAATATTTCTTTATGTTACAAATAAAATTTTTCTTGCAATACGGGGTAGACCATATATGACCCTATCGGTTTCTTAACTGGAAGCAATAAAAGAGAGGTATATCAGAAAGATAACTTTACCCCAGTTATTTCTTCCAGTTATTTAATCCAACGATTACAGTAGTTTTACCAAAGCAGCAACAATGCCTATTGAAAATGCCATGAGAGCACCTAATTTAATAATTAAGCGTTGTTCCATGTCACGCATATCGCGGCGAAGTAATTCTACTTCATGCTTCAAATCGTCTTTCGTTACCAACTCCTTAAGATTAACTTCCAACACCTCAGAAAGAGCGACTGCCTCTGCTTCCGCTTGTGCGGGTGGAACACCAGCATCTTTCAAGGTATTAGCGAATTTCAATGTGTCAAATGTAATCGTTGCCATAATAAACACCCAGAAAATTTTAATTGCCTCTAGTATATCAAATAATTGAGAGTGCCTGACTCAATTTAATTTACTCCACACCTCAATTTTCAGGCGTACAAAATAGAAAGGCCTGTCCCTGAGGTATCCAATAATTGAATGTATAGAACTTATAAACCGTGGCCTGTCACCCATTATTGCCTATTACTCGTATATCACAAATTTAACTTTATTCTGACTCCAGTTATTCAGTTATTTTAGCTGTAACCATATTAATATATGACCCATTCGATGTTCTAATTAGTTATCCAACCGCTTCAGATCACGGTAGAAATTTTCATGTGGTCCAACGGTCAAAAGCTTGATGCTGCTTACATCAAGTACCCGATAAGAAAGCAGGCACAACTGATTGGCCATCCGAAATTTGTACACGCTAATCCCAACAAGATCACCTACTTTTGCCTCACCAATAGAAACATCGCAGGCCACTACTTTTACTGCTACGTCAAGATCGGCTTTCTGCTGTCCGTGTAACTTTTTAACCGTGCGTTCGAAAGTCGGGGTAACAAGAATACGCATCAGCCGAACTGATATTCACCGACAGGCACTTCCTGATCCGCAATAAGAATGTCGCGAATCATAGCAAAAGGCAAATCTGGATTTTCTACAGCAATTTTACCGATTTTAGACCAATATTCGATCTGCTTAGGCACAGAACGATGCTCAATAACAGCGTAGTGTTTGGCTTGGTCAACCAAGGTTTCTGATAATTTAACATTAATGGACATAACACTTCTCCTGTAAAAAAAATAATATTAGCCCTAAAAGGACCGTAAAGGAACTTTTATTTTACATGAAACATAAAACAACTGGAGCAAACTAAACATTAACTCATTTCCGCCCTCTTTCGCCAACCGACAGGCCTCCCCTCTTTTTTTTGGCTGTCATTCTACGCCCGGTTAAGCTTTCAACTTCTTCCTCAAAGCGCTCATTACCAAGCGCTAAACCTTTATTGGTAGCGTCACGAATAGCTTCCAGCAATGCGCCTTCTATAAAATAGTCAAATAATGCTCGATAATGTGACTGCCTCTGTTTTGGCTAGCCGCCTAAGACAAGAAACAAAGAATGTGCGTGCACAGCTCTGATTCTTTTCCCACTGCATTTATGGAATAACTCGACCAAGCATAATCCGACGGTTGTCCTAACATCCCAGCCCTAAC
>CAMDOP010000296.1 GCA_945903675.1 Crenothrix polyspora | reverse complement strand
AAAGGGCTAAAGGCGAAAGATTAAGCCGGATGTAAAAAGCCTTTTAGCCTTGTACCTTTCGCCTTTTGCCTTGCACCTTAAATCTTATCTCTTACTATTCAATAAATTCTTCAAATCAGCAAAAGGATTGTGACTGGCCGTTGGTGAATTCGACACTGAGGCTTTTGAACTGCCAAATCGAGTTTCTTCGTACCGTGAATGCTCGTTATCATGACAATAAAGACATAATAACTCCCAATTACTGCCATCAGAGGGATTATCATCATGGTTATGATTTTTATGATGTACAGTCAACTCAGTCAAGTTAGTGTGTGTAAACTCACGCGCACATCGACCACACAACCACGGATACAATTTAAGCGCCTGCCCTCTATAAGACTGCTCTCGCACTTCCTGATTACGTCGTGCATCGGTCACAATTTGGTCAAGCTTATCTTTGTTTAAGGCTGTTTTTTTAATCGTCATATTAATACCGTTAATTTAAAACTCGTTCTGCCAATAACTTATCATAAATAGCCCTATAATCAGCCATCATTCTATTCAAACTAAATGTTGATACCACCCTTGCACGCCCCGCCTGCCCATGTAACATTAAAAGTTCGGGCTGAAGTAGATAACGTTTAAAAGCCGCAGCCATAGCTATTGGATCTTGCTTAGCGACTAAATAGCCGGTATGACCGTCGACCACTAACTCCGGATTACCACCAACCTTAGTAGCAATAACAGGTAAAGAACTGGCCATCGCTTCAAGTATAGTATTATATATGCCTTCATTAATTGAAGGTAGTACAAACAAATCTAAGGTTTGCATGATATCAGCTACATCATGTCTTTCGCCAGCAAACCAAACCAAATGCTCTACATTAGCATCTTGAGTTAATGCTTGCAGTGCTGCCAACAATACACCATCACCCACTATAATTAGCCTGACTTGACTACCTAACTCTGGATTAACTTTAACCAGATGGATAAACGCTTGTACTAGGGTCGTTTGGTCTTTTACTGGATCCAGTCTACCTACTGTTCCTATCAACAACAGTCCTGGCGCACGAAATTCAAGCGGCAATAACAACCAAGGCTTAATCTCGTCACACTTAAAGCGATTAAGGTCCACCCCGTTGTATACTTGAGTGATCTTTTTTTCTGGCACTTTTATCTGCTTAATCAACCAACCTTCCAAGTCTTTAGACATAGGAATATAACGCTGCACTAGCGGCCTAAAACAGCGCCGCAATAACACATAACGCCAATTAGTACCGTCTACGTCATCTATATCTCGACCGTGCTCACCATGAATTCGACTTTTGACGCCAGCCAACAATCCTGGCAACTGCGCTTCCAGTGCAGATAAATTACGTGTATGCAAAATATCTGGTTTTATATTCCGTAACAACCGCCATAAGCGCACATAAACAGCGAGATCTTGTCCCGGTCTTTTGTTGAGGCAATAAACATGCACTGCGTCGTTTTTAATTCTATTGCGGAAATCAGTATAATCGGTCATACAAATAACGGCATGTCGATACTTATCATCAGGCAGCGTGTTAATTAAATTAACCAACCCATTTTCTAAGCCTCCTGTGCCTAATCGAAACAGTACATGAGCGATTAACGGTTTATTAGTGGATCGTATCATTATCAAAACCAGAGGCTGTATTTGATTTTTTAGGATTAGAAAGCGATGACATTAACTTCAATTGATTCATTCCAAAACATAGTCAAACTAATTTAACATCGACTCTAAAGTATAGCCTTTAGCTAGCAAAAGCTTTTCCAATGCTTTTAGCGCAAAAACTTGAATATGCCTAACGCGCTCGCTACTGACCATGAAGTCTTGAGCAATTTTTGCCAAGGTCGCTATCTCATAACCACAAAGGCCATAACGACGACAAATGACTATGCGCTGTTTATCAGGTAATTCAGAAACGCACACAATAAGGCTTTTATATATTAGATCGTCATGTAATTGTTCATCTTGCCCCTTGCAACCATTATCTATAAAAGACTCGCTTATTGAATTGTCTAAAGAGACTAAAGGCTCATCGAACCTAAGTATCTTTTCGACCTGCGCCAAGGGAATATTCATATACTCAGCAATATCCTGAGCACTAGCTTCATAATGAAGCTTCTGTAATAAATGCCGTTTTACCTTAAGCATTTTCTTCAATTCTTTAAAAACATCTTCAGGCAAACGAAATGGCCGTGATTGATTCATAATAGCCTGCTCAATCATCTGCCTTATCCACCAAGTCGCATAAGTTGAAAAGCGATACCCTAGCTCTGGCTTAAACTTGTTAACAGCACGAATTAATCCTATGTTACCTTCTGCTATTAAATCTGACAAAGGTAAGCCTTGATAGAGATATCGACGCGCAATATTAACAACTAAGCGTAAATTAGCCTCAATCATAATATTTCTTGCGACTACATCACCGTTCTGCGCCCTAACCCCATATTTTTTTTCTTCCTCTATTGTCAGCAAAGCAGATCGACTCAACGCTTTTAAATAAAAGTGGTTAGCATCGAGTTTATTACCATGACATAGGCGACCAAATCTAACTGCTTTCTTATTATGCTTAATCGGCCGCTTATCTTCTTCTTCAACGTGGTCTGATTTATACTGACTTTCATTATAGTAATACTTCGAAAGATTAAATAACGTTGCGGCCATCAAATAACTCCTTAAGTGAGTCGCCAGAACAAAGGTACCGGCCGTTATTACGAATATAAGTTAAAACACTAAAACCTTGCTCGTAAGTAGACCCTGGTCATTTAAGACCAACGTTACTTTGATTTTTTGATTTCATTAATGGTGGTGATTTTATTTGCTTAGAAAGGATACTACTGAGTTAATCATAGCAAAAAAACTACTGACTTAATACACTAGATTTATTTTATGCTAATTTGATGACAAATAAGTGACTTATATTAGTCATCTATATACAGTACCCACTAGTGTTATCAATGTTTACGGCTACCAATTTAAGACGGGGCACTAGCTTAATCGTTCATTTTTAGACAGGGCTCTGCTAAGCGCAGACAAAGGACGAAAAAGGCGAAGGGTTAAGCCTATACTTTCGCCCTGAGCCTTTAGTCTGCGATGAAACTGTCCCGACTTAAGTTGGTAGCCATGCTTATTTACTTACTGATGTTACGCAGCCGGCATTCAGCTGGTTAAAAAAGCACACATAATAAGGTCGCTATCGCGACGATGTGTTAATCGGGTAATCGCACCCGAAGGCGAGATACTTTCTTTTGCGCAGCCTTTAGAAAGTATCCAAAGAAAAGGCGGCTCGATTGCCGCTGTTTCCTGCGCTTCTCGGTTTTGTCGGGGGTCGGTAGAGAGGCCTTCCTGCCCTCCTACCGACGCGCGGCATCCATGCCTCGCCCCTTCGGGCTAATCCCAACAAAACCTGCGGTGCTCGGCACGGCAAACGAGAGTAAAACCTTGTTACTGCGTAACATCAGTTACTTAGTAGAATTTTTTTCGCTAAGTTTATTTTAGCCGCCAGATAATCAGAGCCACCACGATCAGGATGGAGTTTTTGTATTAACGTTCTGTGTGCGCTAATGATGTCTGCTTCTGAGGCCCCTAGCTTTAAGCCTAACACCTCATACGCTTCGTCAACACTCATTTTACCTTTGGCACTCGCTTCATGCTGTGCTTGTGAGGCATGCGGCTTACTTCCAGTAAAGCTTTGCCATAGACGATGTATTTGAGGGCCATAATGTAATAAGGCGGGTAAAAACCTTAACATAAAAGCAATCGCCACACTAACAAGCGCAAACAACCAATTTAAGCGACCCGTTGCTGTTAAATAAAGTAACAACAATCCGGCTAAAATTAGAAAGGCCCTGTTTCGGTAGCGCGATATCTCTAAGGACGATTTTTTCTTTAAGGAACGTATGCCAAAGAAAACTATAATAGCCAGCAATACTATTAAATAAATTCGAATCAAGGTTTTCTCCAAGATTAATGATTCCTAATCAATAATACCTTAGAATGCACACTCGTACGACTACAGGCTAATAAATAACCCATGATGCAACACGCCTCTATTCCCATATTAGGATTTGCCGCTTTTAGTGGCACGGGTAAAACCACTCTTTTAGAGCAAATCATTCCGCTATTAAAGCAACAAGGTTTACGGATAGCTTTAATTAAACATAGTCATCATAACTTTCAAATAGATCAACCCGGCAAAGATAGTTTTCGCTTACGTGAGGCAGGCGCGTCCCCTGTTATGTTAATTTCTTCACATAGACGCGCCATCATTACCGAGTTCGCTACGGCACAAGAACCTAAGCTAGACGATCAGCTTAAACTTTTTGATCAATCTGAACTGGATCTTATTCTAGTTGAAGGCTTTAAAGCAGAAGCCTTCCCTAAAATCGAATTGCATCGTGCGGCTATAAATAAGCCCTTACTCTATCCGAATGATCCAAACATTATTGCTATCGCCACTGATACACCATTAATAACAGCGAACAGCCCCATTCAATTAGATATTAATCAGCCAGACATGATAGCCACGTTTATTTTAAAACAGTTTTTGAGGTTGAAATGATAGATGAATG
>CAMDOP010000295.1 GCA_945903675.1 Crenothrix polyspora | reverse complement strand
GAGAGTTGTTCATTTTTTTAAATATTAGTAAAGGGATTCTTTCAAAGCAATTAAGTAATGCAAAGACAAAATTATATCGATAAAAATGAATTGTATTTAATTGGTAGAATCCGGATATCAATATGGGTAACGTAACTGTTAATCATTGGATAAAGTGGTAGTTAAATGGCTTTCGGAAAGTTATTTTTATCAAAGCCTAAGATTAAATTTCACATAAAATGTGATGTGCTCTATGTTTTATAAGCTTTGATGGAATAGGACACACGCTAGCGTTTGATTCTAGAACGATATAATGTATATCATGATTCTGAGCATATGTAATAAAGTCGCTATTATTTTTTAGAGCAGAGACTTCTTGATATCGCTGTATCCAAAGGTTATGAAAAGAAGGTGACCACATCACCGCAGCCCCTTGTTTCTTATCAACCCAGACCTTCCTCCTCGCTTGCAGTTGGAATGTTTCATTCTTAATGGGTACGAGAAATATTCCTTGAAGGTCACTAAATCTGATCTCGTTAACAAGCCCATTCCAGCTTTCTTCAGCAGTCACTAGACTATGTGGGGTATTGAGATGATTAGAGTAATTGGAACGCTTGAGAATTTGTTTTACCACTATACCTGTACAATAAATAAGAAATACAAATGTCAATAATTTATATTTGATGCTCACCGGTAATTTTGGATATAGAACAAAACTAAAGGCAGAGGCAATAGTGAAAAATCTGATTGTTTGAAAACCTCCGACATGTAGTTGTATTATCTGATGCGCCAGTGCAAATGCAAATCCTACGGCAGATAGCCAGGTTAATGTGGTTGCGAAGCGGTTAGCCATTCCTATTGATAATGATTGATCATAATTCTTGTGCGCTTGGTCGGAAGCTAAGCCTGCAGATAGCGCCAGAATAACAACAATTAGACTTAATATTTCACGATTTAAGGCGGACAAAGAAAAAAGAACTATCATTCCTAGCAGTTGCCTCTGAGAAATATCAGAGTTAAATAAAAGCTTGGTTCCTGCAATCGTGGCGAGAATAATGGCTATGGCCTGCTCAAGTCCCGCTGATCTAAGCAGGTGCAGGTTAAATACAAATCTACTGTTAAGCAGATAAGGCAAAGGAATTCCAATTAAAAATATGAATAGACATGCTAGTTGTACACTAATCCAGTAGCTTTTATTCAACAGATACTGTGCCGCTAACATACCGATCAAAAAGACAAGAGTAAGCATTGTAAGGCTTTGCCATGAGGTAGTCTCAATTAAGAAATGCCCTGGGTAATAAAGTCGAATATAATCGATAAAGCTAAAAGGGATTGCCGACTCTTCACTATCGACGGCAACAAATATCCAAAGAACCACCGGAGATGCGAATAGCAAAAATGAACCAGCTGATTTTAATATTGTGGTTTTTTCAATTAATTTTCGTGAAGACACTAAAGTAAATAAGTTTATTAACAGTAACCAAATGCCAACGAAGGCATTAATTGAAAACACAATCCCTGTCATAGCAAAGGCCGATGTCAATCTGTGCAGGGACATTAATGTTAAAGACAGAAATACAAACATCCATGCTGTTTCTGTATGGGTAAAGTAGTGGAGGAATATTTCGTGCCCCCCCACAACTGAACCATCTTGAAACCACGGCGTTAGGGCTATCACAGTCATGCATATCATTATGCTGAAAATAGTCTTTAATCCGTTTGTACGAATTAGGAATAAAATGCCGACAAACATAGCTGTACGACTAATAATGTTAGCTAGATAAAAAACATCCTGAACGTTCGATTCATTACTAACTAAACGTAGTATTGGCCAAATTATGGAAGTGAAGTGCTTTAAAGAGGAATAAAATGCATCACCTAAAAATTCATGTGATTCGCTTAGATTTAAGACATATGGAATGTGGAATACATTATTTTGTATTCCAAACTCAAAGCCAGTTATTTCAAGTGATATAAATGCAAATATTAATGAAAATAATGAATATGTAACAGTTACATGGAGTCTGCTCAATATCCGCGTATCACGGAGCTGTTTATAAATTAGAATTAGAAAGAGTGAAATCATGCCGATTATTGATATAACTGCGGTAATTTCGTCCGTATTTTTAGCAATCCAACCCAACATTATTTTATTTCCCCATTATTAGCGTTTAATAACTAAGGTTTCCCTTTGTGCCTGATGATTCAGCCAGTCTGAAAGTTGATAACTACCAATTGCCATGCAAAAAGCAAGAGCGGTAATTACAGTTAATACCTTTGTTTATTGATTTCTATACTCGACATCCCTGCTTTCAGTAAAAACTGAGCAGCAACAGAAAGAATAATACTAATAATGGCAACAAAGACGATATGCATGCTTTATTCCAAGGCGAAAAAGTGAGCGGCGAGAGTTTCACAAATAAAGTTAATTATTTTTGCATTGTTTATTGCTACATAGGCAAAGATAATAAGACCAACAATAAGTTTAATATTATTTCTAATGCTAGTGGTTCGGAAGCAACCTGACAAAAGCAAAAGCTCAGGAACAAGCCAGTGGCTTGAGTAGAGAAATAGCTCTGTTCCCCAGAAGCAGTGAAAAATCCAATTATAAAAAATTATTACCAATAGTGCTAATGCTACACTTCTGTCAACTGGCGGCCCTCGTATTAGCATTACTGCGCCGAATATAACCAGTCCCAATAGTACAATTGAAAACCAACGATCTGGAGAGAATAAAGCTGGCGTCTCACTCAGGGTAAAGTTATATTGGAACTTGTATTGGTATTGAATAGCTTTCTCATTTGTAACAATGCGTGGTTTAGAGGAAAGCAACGTATTGCCTAGAGTTGATGGAAATTCGAGAAACCTGTTTTTTAGGTCTGGCCTAAGAGCCTCCTTTCTAGAGGGGTTATCAAAAAACGAGTGAATATCAATATCTCGACCATATATTTGACTCCCAATAAAGGCTAAAAAGAAAGTCATTGTGATTGCAATGATTGCCCCTAGTATAGTTTTTAATAACGCTATCTTTAGATTTCCCTCAATCGTTAATATAGAGAATAGCTGGAGAATTGATATTGGAATAATATTTGTAATCGTAATTCCTGCTCCAAAGGCTCCAAGCGCTACCCAAGCAAAAAAAGGCCTAGGAATTTTTGATTGAAAAGCATTGGTCATCAAAAGAATTCCGGTCGTAATAGCAAGAGAGGACAAGCCAAAACTGTCTGGTATGGATCCAAAAATTAACTGGCTGAAAGATGCAATTCCAACTGATGACAAAACCAATGCTTGCGATGTACTTAGATTTAATCGCCTTAGAATCAGGTAAACGAAGCTTGCCTGCAAGGCAGAAGCTAAGGGCAATATAATTAGAGCAAGTTGTTTTCGGATGGCAAAATCAGCCATTTCTGGAACTAAAGAAGTGACAATTTTTGCAATACTTCGAATCGGCAAACTAAAGAAATTAGAAAAATTCGGGTGCGAAAATCCAGTTCGTCCTCCACCCCAGCCATTCCCAATATCACTTAGAGCAGATACCGGATCAGTATCAAAAAGAGTATCCCATTGATTAAATACTCCAAGATAATTGAATTTTAATTCAAGCGAGTAGCTAACAAAAAAAGCGACAACCAATAAAAAAATTGTGAGATAAAAGTCTCTTTTACCCAATATTAATGACCGCATTACATGATCCCCCTTATGACGAAATTCAAATTATATAAAGATTTGATAAAATAGAATTTTTTTCAAGATGAACTTCGCTGTAAAACGAATACTGGAACTGATCGGATAGGTTTTCAAGAATTCGCTACGAGCCATACACCCTCACAAATTAAAAGTATGCCAAGTACACGAAGTGCAGTAACGCTTTCTCCCATAGCCATGCCTACCAGAACGGTCAAGCCAAAGCCAAGTCCAACCAAGGGATAGGCTTTACTCACATCCCAGGTTGATAGTACTTTAAGCCATACCACGGCACCCAGGCCGTAAAGTGTAAAACCTCCCAAAATGAATGCATTGGTTAGTACCATCCAGGGCAGGCGTAATGTTAAAGGTTGTGCGAATGCCTGTTTGGTTTCTATACTCGACATCCCGGCTTTCAGTAAAAACTGAGCAGCAACAGAAAGAATAATACTAATAATGGCAACAAAGACGATATGCATGCTTTATTCCAAGGCGAAAAAGTGAGCGGCGAGAGTTGCCATAATCATCGCAATAATAGTAATGCGGCTACCGAAATCGCGAACTGCAAACACGAGTGGATCGTCATGCATTTCGCCACGTGATGTTTTAATCCACAACCGCGCCAGCCAATAAATTAATCCAATCGCTACTAGCCACAAACCTTGCGGGGTGGCGTAGCGTACTTGGGTTTCGGCCGCACTGATGAATAATCCGAATACAACGACTGCGGATAATGCCGAACCAACGCCCAAAGGCCAAAGTACAACGAGATCTGAATTGCGATAATCACGGCCATGAGTGCTATCTTTACCACTTTGCTGTAAAGATACCAGTTCTGAACAACGTTTTACCAAAGCGAGGCTGAAAAAAATAAATACTGAAAAAGCCAGTAGCCAGGAACTGGTCGGTACTTCAACTGCTACTGAACCAGCAATGAT
>CAMDOP010000294.1 GCA_945903675.1 Crenothrix polyspora | reverse complement strand
ATGGCTTGTAAGGCTGAAATATATTGGGTGTTGCGTGGCGCATAAATATCCAATGAGCCTTCTGATTGTTTGTACACAAAGATAATCTCGAAGGCTGGATGATGGGCTTGAGACTTTAGAGCATTCCGAACCCATTCAATGGCGGATTGTGCAAAATCTTCAGGGTAAGCGAAAAAATAGACTTTATCAAAACGGTGAAAAACTTCTACCTTACAGTTACGACCACGCCCTTGCTTACGATAGAAATAATCACTGATCACCTGTTCTAGTTCTTGAATCGCCACTGTTTCGACAGATGGCTTGATATGAGGCAAGTCATTGCGCCTTTTCCAGAACGACTCGGCAATGGTGTCTGAGCGCAGAAGGAAACTGCCACCTTGCCAGTAGTTATTATGGTCTAGGAATGTCCATAAAGCTTTGCCGTGGAAGCCATCAATAGAAGCCAGGGTTTTAGGGAAGTCATTATCTTTGTAAAACGTGGCCTCATCTGTTAGAGCGGTGATGCCGCCTTGGCAGGCCATACTATCAATATCTTGAAGCTCTGCCTCAAGGGCAGCTTGTTTTTCTTCAGGCAGAGTTTTAAAAGCCTCAAAAATTGGTGCAATATCAGATTCTTTTAGTTTATCAAAGGTGAGTTCTTTTAGAACCTGATGGTGTTGTTGGAAGTAACGGGCAAGCAAGGCATTAGGAGTTTGTCGAAAAAATTGGGTGTGAGAGTATTGACGAGCCATAATATCCCCAAGCGTAGTTAAAGAAAGTTAAGTGCCTGATGATGCACTTGATCTAACTATACCACTAACATTAGTTATTAAATGTTGATCGTCAGAAATGTGAATAAGATGCACGACGTGTTATCGATATCTTAAAGGTTAGATACCAGCGCATGGAAGAACATTGATGAGTTATTAGAGAGTGCTTAAAAGGTGAGGTTGAATTCGTTTTCTAAAGGAGGCGGTTTAATAATTCCTCACGGATTAAATTAAAATGTTGTGCAATATCGTTCAGAATGGCGCATAAAGTGCCCGTTTGCCTTGATACTCGATAAAAACCTAATACTTCTAAATTTTTTACTAACTGTAAATCGGTAAAATCACGCTATAGTTTCATGCGTGAATGACTTCTTCACGAACAAATTGCAAACGAATAATGCCGGGTTTTTCTGTTGGGTCAAAATGGCAGGCAATTGCGTCACGGACATTGGTATGAAGTTCGTCAGTGGTTTCGGCATCGGTAAAAATAGAATGGCCTAGTGCGCTTGCAGTAAAGCCCCCTTCAGGAGAGTTTTCAACTAAGAATATAATTTCGTTCATTTTTAGGCCTTAAAAATCAGTTTTGAGATAATGGGTTGGATGTTTTTTAAACAACTTTGAATATACCGACTTCTTTATGAATGTCATGTTTGGCGTGGATTGAAATACTGAGAAAAGTAACTCAACTAAAGCACGGAATTTTTCTTTGTATTGCCAAAATATGAAGTATATACTTGTAGATATACATTTAACTGCGCTAGGAGCATCATAATGATAGAAACGCGTATTGCAAAGCTTTTTAAAAACGGGGCCAGTCAAGCTGTGCGTCTTCCGGCGGAATTCCGTTTTGAGGGGGATGAGATTTATATCACCCGAGATGATGTAACGGGCGATGTTATGCTGTCAAACCGCCCTGGAGCTAAGGCTTGGAATGCGTTTTTCGAATTGTTGCACACCGTTGATGTTCCAGCCGACTTCATGGCTGAGCGCCCATTGAATGTGATGAGACAAACGCCTGGCATCTTTGATGATGAACTTGTCTCAAGTAACATGGCAGAGCGTTTGTGATGTTGCATATGCTGGATACCGACACAGCGAGCTACCTTATCAAGGGAAAATCACCTACGGTCGAGGCTAAATTGGCAGAGCTGGTGCCGTCTAAGGTCTGCATCTCAGTGATGACCCGAGCTGAGTTGCAATACGGTCTGAAACGGTTACCTGCTGAACATAGGCTGCACTTAGCAGTACGGCAGTTTTTTAAGCTGGTCCGCGTCCTACCGTGGGACTGGGAGTGCGCAGACTGGTACGCGGGGATCCGTCACCAACTTGTTAGTACCGGGCAACCGGTCGGCGAGTTAGATATGATGATTGCTGCGCACTCATTGTCCGCTGGGGCAGTGCTGGTAACCTAACTTATACCATTACTTTTTTATAACATACTGAAAAATAAACAATTAAAAAAATATCCGTATAGTATCAAGAAATTAAGAGCATTCCTACAACTCGCATACTCTAACCAATAAGATTAAAACAGCCCTTACCCCTTTCCGCATTTCCCTCTGTTAGACTTCCCAAGATAATATCCATAAAGCTCGATCTTCCAATTCCCAGCAAACACTTCACCTTATTGCCCCCAGTTTTACTCAGTCAAAATATTCCAATAAATATTGCTACACACTCAATAAAACAATAGGCAAAAGCAATATGCAACAATTCGAAACATTTCTGACCACTCCAATTTCTGACTCTATTGAGGTTTCTGCTATAGCCATTGATAGCGACAATAATCCAGAGATCGATGACTTATACGCTGAGGCTGTGAAGTTTGTTACTGAATCCCGTACTGCTTCTGTATCTGCTGTACAACGTAGATTCAAGATAGGATATAACAGATCCTCTACTATCATCGAAGCGATGGAAGCTTCAGGTATTGTGAGTTGTTCTGAACCTTATGGAAGAAGATTTGTATTGGCTCCACCTGTTCTACCTTGATTCAATTTCATTAATTTGCTTTATTTCAGAAATCGGTTAAATCTAATTTTGGAGATGGTGTTACACGCTGGAAAATTGATTGGATTGGTATCTTAGCCCATCAATCCAATCAGTTCCAATTCATACAGTCCAAGATATACTTAATTATAAGCATGTTCAAAAAAGACTCATCTACCAGCATAAAAACAGCACTATTGGTTATTGCTGGTCTACTGGTATGGATAGTTATCCAATCAGTTACTGGCGTCCCAATGAAGATGTAAGAGATATTTTCAATAGTAAACATCCATCCTCTTAGTTCTAAATCCCCACCACATCCTCGTGTTATAAAACCTCAAGCAAGATTTCTCAATCTCTTCCGCATTTCCTTCTGTCAGAAATATTCTGAGGTTTCATAATTGACTGGTATTTCTGATCGCCTAAAAAAGAGCCTCTTCAATTATTTCAACATTGATTAGTTGATTCTACTATTCAAACCTACCAGTTATGTTGTTATTTGGTATCATGGGGAAACGACCTACTACTAAGAATCCTAATTTCTGAAGAACAAAACCGCATACTAAAGCAACAACTCTGGAATATTGCCAATGAACTTCGGGGCAATATGGGTGCAGATGAATTTAGAGACTATATTCTAGGGTTTATCTTCTACAAATACCTATCAGAAAAGATTGAGCGATTTGCCAATGCAGAACTCGCACAAGAGAATCTTAAGTTTGCTGACCTGCATGAAAATACTGCTGCTGGTCAATCCTATATAGCTAAAATAAATATCAAAACCTCATCTTATAATTACTCATTATTTTCATTTTCTTCGGGCAATTTAGCATAGCCGTAACTTATCATTAGCCTATGTTCTTGTAAAGTTAGACTTTCATTTATAGAATCAGCATCATCAATATAGTCAGTTAAAGGTGTTTGAGAAGGCTTTATTAATTCTTTGTTAAGCTTATCTCTATCTACTTTTAATGAATGCATTCGCTCAATAATTGTTGGATGAGTGTCTGTTGGATGAGAGATTGTTGATGCTAACAATATTTCTGAACTTGCTTCAAAATTTAGATTTTCAAAAATGTTATCACTAAAGTCTGTATAAAAAGCAGTTAAATTATTATAAATCTTACCTTCGTTTAATGTATCAATATTGTATATTCTTAAATCGGTCCAAATTGCCCCATATTCAGAAACCTTAAGCAGTGAACTAATTAAGGGCAACGAACCATTTACAGAGGAACCTGCTTTATCAGCCTCCAATTCTCTTATCCTGCCAATTGTTCTTTCTGTTGTTGAAAACTCATTTAATATGAATGACAAAGGTGCAACTGCAATTGCTGAAAATATTGATTGTGAGTCAGAGTTGTTTTGTTGAACATTATTAATGGCATTGTATAGTTTGATATATGCTGGATAGAAGCGAATTGAATAAACTGTATCTTCGCCTTTAAAGTGTCCTAATTCATGCCCAATTACTGCAGACAATTCTTCTTTACTAAAGATACTTAAAAATGGCAATGATAGATACATTGTAGTACCTTCTAGAATCTCACCTGTCTCTGCAATTTCAACTTTTCCTGCAGTTATATAGAAATTTGGTTCTATACCAACAATAATATTAGTTGGTATTTCCGAGCCAATCTTGTTTGCGATATCTTTTACAAGATTTATTAATTTACTACCATTTTCACTTGTAATTTTTTCAGAAAAAACAAACTTAGGCTTACTCTTTAAAGCACCAAATGCTGCTTTAATTAGTGCATAAGATGTAATAATTGCACCTAACGCTAATAATATAATTATTTTAGGATGGTAATGTTCTGTATACACAACTTCTGCAATATAAAAACCATAAATTAGTATTGCACCTTGTAGCAAG
>CAMDOP010000293.1 GCA_945903675.1 Crenothrix polyspora | reverse complement strand
TATAAAAACAATGACTTACAAAATTAAAAAGTTGTTTTTGTGTTATTTTCATAATACTTTCACAGTCTCGCTAGCAATCCACCAAATACGGAGCGATAAACTAACCCTCACTTAGATGCTCCATCGTGAGGTATTTTTTATTCGATTGTTTTCAAACTTACGGGTGTGAGGTAATTTTCTGTCGCGAAACCCCCTACAACTTACGGACTTTTAACAAAAAAATTTTATTGACTTAAATTACTTAGATAAATCTCATGAATTTGTTTAGCTAAAACCACATAGGTAGATTTTTTTCTATTTATTAAAGTATTTCTAAAAGCATCTCGAATAACATCATCATTGCTTTTCAATGGCCCTTTTTTACTTGCTTCTTTTAATACATTTTGAATTTTATTATATAAATCATCCGGCAACTCTTTTTTATTAATATCTTTCAATATATAACATGCATCAGCAACACGTTCTCTTACGTCACCTGGTCCCAATATTAAACATTGCATTGCTCTATAAATCCGATCATTTTCAATTATTGAATTCATGACTTCTAAGTTAATTCCTATTTAATAGCTTTTTAAAAGAAGCTTCATTAGCGTTGCCATCGTTTAATGCGAATATTTTAAAGCATAATTCATCAACTATCTAACTCCCTAAATCCCGCTTTAAAACCTTGTGAAATACTTTCCAGTTATCTAAGTCTTTGCTTTCACAAGTCATGTAGGCTGTGCAATCAGCTTTATCGTTTGCCCACCATTTGCTAACAAAAGCGGTGGGCAGAAAAGCGCTACCCACCCTACCGGGCTAATAAATGCTCATCGAGCAAAGGTCTCTATATATATTTTTTCTTTTTTTTTGTTGTTGGTTTCTTTGGTTCTGATCTGGCACCACCAAATTCAACTGTTTTTTTTCGCCCACTACATCGTGGCTTACCGTTATCTTGATAACTAGACTCTGGCATTCCACAGTTATTACATTTTTCTTTTGTGAAATCAAAATCATGTCCATTTTCTGTTGGCATATTTACCCACTCCCAATTTACTATTAATAGCATTAAAGGGGGCAGCCCCTTTCTTTTTAATGATTAGAAAACTCAATCTCTTTTTCAGAAACCTGATACGCAACCATGCCAGCACCTGATGAAACTGCTATGACGCCCACTATGGCCCACCAATCACCTTGAAGAACAGCAGGAAAAGCCAAGAACCCAGCAATTAATAAAACAAACACCGTTAAAAGATAAGTAACAATTTTCTGGTTACTCGGGACTATATTGGAGCCTATATAGACAAATGCCGCGCCCATAGCACCATGACTTAACACCTCAACAGTAAGTCTTGGAAAAAAATCATTTGTATCTATTCCTTTTACACCCATGGTTAATTGGTTCAGATAAAATACAACCAACCACGCCAGCCATGCACCTAAGAAAGCAGCAGGTATAAAGCCGATCCAACGCAAAATATACAATCCTCTTTTTTGTTCTGTCATAAGATTATTCCTGTGTATTGTTTTGCTAATTACATACGTTGGGTGTTGAAATACCCAATAATAATTATTTTGTATAGCCAAGTTTTTTAAGAATATTGTAAGCAATGTTTATTAGCTTAGTTTCTTCTTCGGCAACCTGTTTTAACTTATCACCCAAGCCACTAACTTTATCAGGATGATAACCGCTCATTTTTTTCTTAAAAGCTGCTTTTATTTCACTGGGCGAGGCCATGTTATTTAAATCAAGTATTGCGAAGCACAGATCAACATTGTCTCTTAAGGCATCTAAACGCTCTTCAAATGAATGCCCTTTTTTAGCGTTTGCTCTATTTTTATAATGTTCATTGCTTTCGTTTTGCGAAGTATTTTCATCCTTATAACGACCATGAGTGGACTCAGTGTAAGGTGGCGGGTCTTTAGGTTTTTTCTTACTTTTATTGGACCAATGCCATTTTATAAGTCCCGCTATATAACCGATGCCAAACCATAAGAATGACAAAATCAATGTTAAGGCAAACCAACCTCCAGGATCTTGTATAAATTTGGTTAATTTAGCACCACCGCTACATAGATATAACATTGTAGTAGTGCTGCCATACCAGCGACCTAAATTAGTAGCACTATCTTTCTCTTTGCCTTTTAAACCTTTAGTGAGCATATAAAAAACAACAAGTCCAAATATGACTGAGCTAGCAATATAAGTTAGCCCGCCTGTTGCTTTATCATTTTCTAAAAAACTACTTTTAGTTGAGCTTACCTCTATATGACTGGAAGTATTTTCCCGCTGAATTGTTTTGGCTATAACTGGTGGTGGATTAAATAAAAACTGGAATGACCTAAATTCTTGGGTAAATAGTTCCTTATCATTAGGAACAGGTAAAGGAGATGCTTTATCAACAGCATTTTCTACTGAACGGTCAAATATTTCATCGCCACTACTTAATATAACGTCTGCAGAAATCACCGTACCATCAGACATTAATTTAACTTTAATAGTACATTTTAGGTCTTTATTAGCAGTGACTGGTCGAATCCAGCTACTCTCTACTTTTTTCTGAATGGCTAGTTTTGCTTGAGTTGATTCTGATGCTTGCGCAGCACTTGTGTAACTATTAGAAAAAATTGCCTTATTGTTTTGCTCTTTTATTATCTTGGTAGAATTTAATGAGGTTACATTCTCATTAACTATGGCTGTTTGAATTAATCCGACCTTTGCATAAAACTGCTTTATCGGTATGTCGTTATAAAATTTATCATGTAACGCATCTACAAGTTGCTTATCTGGTAGATCAGCATACTGGGGATATTTTTCACGAATAGTTGTGATATTCATAATTTAGTCCCTTATATTGAGCGGATCGTTTTTTGTAATCTGGACTATTGTTTTCTTGGGTTCATGTATCTTAGCTTTAGTTACCTGATTCTGTAGTAATTTAGGCTGGTTTTGCGTAACTGTATCAAAATGATGTTCCGATAACTGATATAGCCTACCTGCTTCTGTAAGGTTTTGAGCTACACCTTTACCAAAGCTATACATATTCCCAAGATTATATTGTGCAAACGCATTACCTTGATTAGCTGATAATTTATATAGTCTAACTGCTTCTGTAAAATCTTGAGCAACACCTTTGCCTTCGTTATACATGTCGCCAAGGGTATTTTGTGCAATTGCATCACCTTGATTAGCTAAAAGTAATATATTCTTAAAATCAGCAGTAGCAGCAAATGAAACCGTTAAAATTACAGTTAATAACATTAATCTAATATGATTCATTTTTGACCTAAAATTCTTTGTAGTGTGGATAATCATCAAGCTAATCTCTTATATTAAGGGGATCGTTATTTGGCATTTTGGCTACAGCAGTTTCTTGTGGTTTAGTGGTTATTTTTTTATTGTCTTCAGCTTGAGAGACTTTAGGTGTTTCATTTTTGCTTGCTACATTGGCTTCTTGATTAAACAATTCTATAACGAGGTGTCGAGCATCTTTGACATTAGCACTGAAGACTAAATTAGTAGCAACATCAGCTAACTTTAAATCGACGACGATGCGTAGATCGGTATCATTTTTTAATCCGGCTCGTACTCGATCAAATAAAGGATGTGTTACTTCTGGTTGAATTAAGTCCTGCTTTAAATGCGCATTTTTAATATCAATAATTAAGCGTGACGGGTTATTCATAGTAAATACCCTATATTGAGTAGGAGCCGTCAAATCAAACACTAATTGATTTTTCTGGGCGTTAACGATGTAACGTAAGCC
This sequence comes from Crenothrix polyspora, assembly GCA_945903675.1. GTDB lineage: Bacteria > Pseudomonadota > Gammaproteobacteria > Methylococcales > Methylomonadaceae > Methylobacter_C. Next base: position 872 of record CAMDOP010000293.1, on the reverse strand, counting down.
CACAATGTCGATTTGTGGGCGCGCATCAACCTGATTTGCTAAGCTTAATGTAGATTGGAAATCAGCAAATACGGCATTCGAAAAAAGTAATAATGTTAAAACCAGAGCTTTCAATATAGACATGCTTTAACCTTAGATGAATAGTTGTTTTTTTCGATTATGGACTTACAAACCCTATAAGCGCAAGCTTACCTAGTTATTTAGGTCTAGTTCTTTCTAGCTTGCGATATTCTAAGCCATCATTCATAAACAATCTGACTCCTCAAATCCCGCTTTAAAACCTTGTGAAATACTTTCCAGTTATCTAGGTCTTTGCTGTCACAGGTTATGGTCGGACTGTTATAGGCAAGGCTTCTTTTGGCAGTTACTGTGTTTTGGTTTAACTGGTAAGTTGCTTGATAGCGGATACCGTTTTCATTAAATAGAATAGTGTCAGGTATTTTGCTGACTTTTACATTGCTTGGAAATTCGATACGGGTGTTTTCTTCAAGATAAACAGACTCGCAAACATAGGGTAAGCTGATAGTTTCTTCGGGCGCTTTATTGCCTCTAAGTGTAAGAACGCTATTAGCTAAACCCACCGGAACGGTAATGGCGCCATTGCCAGGCATATTGCTGATAGGGTCTAAAGTAAATTCACCGGAGACTTTATAAGGCGTGCTAAAGCTATGCACGTCATCGGGCTTTAAGGTGCCTGTGCCACTTTCACGATTGCTTTTCAAATGATCAATGACCATTTTTTGCTTTTGTTCACCTTCAAACTCTGAATATATGCCTCTGGCGACGATGTCTTTGGTACCTTTAAATATAGTTTCTGAGCTACCTTTAATCGTGCCGTCCATTTGAATGTAAAGTTTGACCTCATTAAGAAC
>CAMDOP010000292.1 GCA_945903675.1 Crenothrix polyspora | reverse complement strand
AAAATATAATGACCGCCATTTCTATCAGCAACACGCAAATAAACTGATTCAGTATCTCCATCAAATTTTGCAATACCTGATAAAGCAAAACTTGCTTGTTTAATGGCCGACTCACTGGCTGATTTACCCGGTTGATTGCCGTATTTAGTCGCCATGTAATAGGCAAAGCTCAGCCATTCTACAAAGGATTTGCTAGCTATCGCTAAGGTATGATCTACGTCTTTAATGGCGACTGACACAAAGGCTTTATCTGCTTGACTATCAAAAAGCAGTAACCCTTGTTCCATCACTAATTTAATTAATTCCGCTGCTGCAGAATCTTGCTTATCCCCATCAACTGATTGAGTCACCGCCATGTTGTCAATATCGGCCATCGGAACACCAGATGGTTTCATGCATTTTATCTTGCTGCGATACTCAAACCATAAGGCTTGGTCAATAGATACGATCTTAATAGCCGCTATAAACTCAACGCTACCCAAAAGACCTGGATGATCTACGCAATTAATGAGTGCTTGATCAATCACCTGTTTGGCATGACTTAATGCTTCTGCATTGGGATCAATAGCCTCATCAAAATCGATTATGTGTACATTGTTAACGTTGTGATCATCATTTGAAAGGTTTTCGCCACTAAAAAATAATTTGTCGTCAGCACTGAGCTGATTTTCAACTATCTCATGCATGAGTCACCTCCACTGTTAACGAGTCATTCCAGTCGTGTCCAACGGTGGCCGGCACTAGATATTCCCCATTCACTGCTAGTGCAGCTTCAAGGGCTTTTTTCTGGCCAATGCCACTTAAATCATTGTCACCAGCAATAACAATTTTAGATGCGGGATAAAGCGACTTAATATTAATGGCGACGTTTTTTAAGTTGCCCGCATCAAATGCTACTACCGTCAAATATCCGCTGTTTTCATACAAGCTTGCGGCCGTAGCAAAGCCTTCACAAATAATAATTTTATCCGTCACGCCTTCCAGAATATAAAAACAACCTTTCTTCTGGCCACCGGATAAAAACCGCTTGTCACCTGTTTCACTAATAAATTGCAGATTAATTATGTCTCTATTGGTGTTGTATAAAGGTATGATCAGCGTATTGTCACGACCCAATCTTGCTCCATGAATGCCAATATGCTTCTTGACTAAGTACGGATGATTAAAAGGGGCTAATGTTGCTTGACTCCAAATATAAGTAGCCTTGGTCATTGCCTCTTGGTGGCGTACTTTTTCTTCGTGCTTACGAATTAATTCTTGTCGGTGTTTCTCTATCTGAAAATCTAGCCGTTGTGCATCAGTTAGCTTTGAGTAATTGCCCTCAGCTTTCCAGTTAACTGTAAGACCTGTTTTCCAGTTACCTACCGTACCTGCTGCTCGTCCATCACTGTGTGCTGTGTACCAGCAATTCAATTTTCCTGATTCATCTTTAAAACGATGTAAGACACCATCAAGTATTATTATCTCGGGTGGAGTAATGCCATTGTCACGCATAACATTTCTAACGGTTTCTTGAATATTTTGCATCTTGCTATCCTTAGCCGATCATGCAGCCAACAACAAAATAATCTATAATAGACTTGGTTTAATGATGTTGTTGGCTACAAAAGAACCGGCTTAATTTATGGTGGATTAAGTCGGTTTTTTATGCCTGTTTGTTTTGCTCAGCCTTATGATTAAGCATCGCTACCACCCCATAAAGGATTGACATGAGCTAATCGTGTAAACTCAATGTGTGCGCTTTTTCTATATTTTTGTATAGCTAGCAACTTCTGCTGCAAAGACAGTGAATCTTCAACCTCCTCGCTCAGCAGGATATAACCGTTCTTAGTGTGCGCGACAATCCCATAAAGCTCTACAGGTTCAGTATCCCAAATTCCTAGTGGTTCAATTTCTTCAAGATTTTCATATGGGTGATTTAATGGCTTTCTCATTACGCCACCGCCTTGTTTTGAGATTGAACCCAGCTAAAAAAGAGATCTTGATCAATCAAAACCTTTCGGCCAATTCTGATAATAGCCCCTGATTTAGCAAGGCCGTTTTGATGCTCATTGAAAATCAAGGCTCTTAGGCCACCAACAGTAAAGGCTTGGTGCTTTTTAGTAAATTGCTGAACGCTTAAATACGCCCATTCTGTTCGTGCTGTTTCGATTTGTTGCTGGTTCATTTTTAAATACCTTGGTTACACCGCTAATCTTCGCGGTATAAGTATTTAAAGCCCTGTTTATTCCCGATTCTTGAATCGGGAAAACTGGGAACATAGATGGGAATGCTGTAGGGAATTTTGCCTGTTTTTTGCTATTGACAGTGTTTTATTATGGAGTGTTCTTGAATAGGCTCACCTTTGTTAAGATTGTCTTTTTTTTCATTTCACCTGTTGATCCTGCACTGGTTTTCCATCTTATACCTGCAACCTTACCAGCACTGTAATGTTCAACAATTGGACTTCCTTTTATATTTGTGTATTTTTTTAATTTATTGAAGAAAGCGGTCCCTCCCATCTTATCTTCTTTAATCCATGTTTCTCGTAGCCAAGCGGTTACTTCCCGTTCTTTCGGCTCTATTCCTGTATGATTACGCGTGCCAATATCCTCAACGGTATCTGCTTGTTGCTCATCGTAAGGCTGATAGCCTAGTAATAGATTTATTTCGGTTAGTTTGTCGCGTATCTTATTATCTTGGCTAGCTTGCCATTCATCTTGAGGGTTACTAAATTTATTTGCCATTAACACGCGCTTTAGGACAGCTAGCCTAATCTTATCCGCATAGCAGGATGGTGGTAATATTTTTTCCAGTAGAATGTCTTGTGTAGAAATGAAGTATTTAGATGATGTTAAGCTTAAAGCTGTCAACTCCGCATTAGCTAATTCCCTATCAGGTAATAAGGCTAGTTCTTCATCTATTCTTTTAGCGTCTATTACAGATAAACCTAGCACTTTTAACCAGTCCAGCCATTTTTTAGGCTGCTCACTACAATTAACAAAAAAGTCAAAATTAGCAATGTACTCATCAGTATGTAATTCTAATTGCTCTTTTTTATCGAACTCTTCGTGCTGCATCACACGCCCCCAAATATTTTTGCATTCATTGAAGCAACAACATTTGAAACATGTCCGTCTGATAAATGCGCGTACCTAGCCACCATTTGTAAAGTTTTTAATCCTAATACTTCGGCAATCTCGGACAATGAAGCCCCATTCATAGCTAAATAAGACGCGGCGCAATGTCGTAAATCGTGCCATTTAAAATCCGTTATATCAGCTCGTTCTTTAGCGGTTTTAAATGCCTTGCGTAAATCAATAGGCTGTTGTGGGTTTAACTCGCTAGGGAATAATAAAGGTGTATCAATCCGTTTTACCTTAGCATGTTCTTTTAGTAGGGATAAGCCCACACCTGACAAAGGTACTCGCTTTCTTTGCCCGTTTTTGGTGGTATGAAGTATTAAAAACTTTTCTTTTAGGTTTACGTCCTGCCATTTAAGTGACATTAAATTTTCCTTGCGCATACCTGTAGACATCGCAAGAACAACGCACATATAAAGCCATTCGCTAGTAGATTCTTGGCAAGTGTTTAAAAAGCGATCGCGTTCATCATCATCAAGGAATCTAACGCGCCCACGCGGTTCTGTTGGCTTTTTCACCTTACTCATTGGGGATGCTTCTAACCACTGCCATTCGTTAATGGCAATTGTAAAGGCATGGGATAAGGCCGCCATGTATCTAACAACCGTAGAAGGGGACCTTTGATTGCCACGTGGTGTAATTTCAGTTAAAAACTTATCTCTACATTCAACAATCAAAGCAGGTGTTATATCGGCTAAAACATAACAGCCCAATTCATCCTTCCAGCGTTCTAATTGGGGCCGTTGAGCCGGGGCCTGTTTAGGTTTCGTAGGTAATACGTCCTTAATGTATCTGTCTACTAAATCGCCTAATGTATGTTTTTTTGCTTCGGCTGTTTTGAAGTGTCGTCCCTCTCTTATTGCGCTCTCGGTTTCCTGTACCCACTTCTTGGCATCGGTTATTCTTGAGAAGGTCGCTATTTGTTGTGGATAACCTTTAAGCCTAATACGCGCCGTGTAGTAAGGTTTATCCTCTGCATTTAGACGTTTGTAGATAGTGGCCATGATTGTTCCTTTAATAGGGTAAAAATCGGCTTTAATGATGTTATATCTTTAGCCATTGCTTAACCCAGCCTGTTAAGTTAATCGGTAAGGTCTTGTTTGTGTTGTTAGCACTACCAAGGCCTCTTCTCTCCTAGGGTTGTATTATATTCCCACGTGCCACTCACGTGCCAATTGAATATAAAAAAAGGCAATAAATGACAATAAAAGACAATAGAGTGATTAGGTTAACAGATTGATTTAGTTGTTATTGTTTGTTATTGGCTTTTGTAGTTTTTAGTCTTATTAAGACTCTTAATCCATGGGTCCCGAGTTCGAGCCTCGGACGCCCCACCAGATAAATAAAGGCCTGTCTTGAAAACGAAGGCCTTTTTTATTGCCTGAAATTTACTAAGGGACACTAGTGGGGCAAATAAGAGTGAATAATCATAACAAATCACACCTTATCGTTTTTTAATCCAACTACAGCTTTTCTATATCCATTGCTATGTAGCCAAGATT
>CAMDOP010000291.1 GCA_945903675.1 Crenothrix polyspora | reverse complement strand
GATGTGCTGAACGATAGTGAAGCGCATCATGCCTATAAAGCGATGCGCTTTACGTTGTTCAGCACATCCTATGGGGTATTTTATTTTTTGCGAGTTACCTAAGTTGCTAGCCCTAAAATACATGACCTTGAGGCTTATGCCTTGTGCCTTTTATCTAAATGTTATTTATCGACGGATTCATTCCAAATGGGGTTGTCTCTGTCTTCTTCATTCAACTTAGCGCTGTCTTCAGGATAGATATGCCAGAACGACTGGTCAATTTTGGCGTTGCTATAGCCTTCTTTCTTGTCATGGGTGAAAGGACACCACCAGTTTTCAACAATTTTGACTAGATAAGCATGCCATTCAAAAACAGCTACACTCACTGGACAATACCAAGTACAGTTTAATATCCAATACAATTTTGATTGAGACAAACTCATTTTAAAGGAGCCGTGCATGGTAATTTGATTTTTCAAGTTATAGCGATGACTACTTCTTTCAGGAAGAAAATCTGAGAAGGTTTTAATGTTCGTTCCACCAATCATGCGTAAGTGATAATAAGTCAAATAGGCACTAAGAAATACAAAGGGTAAAGTGAAGATGGGTAGATAAACAAGAACTAGCCCTATTGCTCTTTGTAGAACGGGGACTTGTCTATGATTTTTACCGATTTCAGCTCTGCCGTTACAGGAGTCACATGCTTTCATAGTTTATATATCCTTGACTTAAGTTAATTATTATTATGATGCGTTATCGTTTTTTATGGCTACCAATTTAAGACGGGACACTAGCTTAATCATGCACTTTTAGACAGGGTTCCTAAGCGCAGACAAAGGGCGAAAGGCAAATGGTTAAGCCTAGTGCCTGTCACACCTTAAGTTGCTAGCCTCCTAGGCTTATTCTTTCGTCTGCGCTGAAACTGTCCCGCTTTAAGTTGGTACCCCATTTTATAATGGCCGCGCTGATAGCCCAAAGCTTTTATAAACTAGCAGAAACCGAACAAAAGAATGTTTTTAGGTATTCTGTTTCAGGTGATGCAGGGTCTATAGGGTGATCTGGTCCTTGTCCACCGCTAGCAAAAAAGACTAGATGCCGATCTATATGCTTCCCTGAAGAGCGTAAAATTTCATGTAAATTTTCACGACTTAAGTGATAAGAACAAGAGGCCGAAACCAAAATACCATTTTTGGATAAAACTTGTAGGGCTAAATGGTTTAAGCGACGATACGCTTCGTAACCTTGTTTAAAATCTTTTTTTCGTTTAACAAGTGCCGGCGGATCAAGGATGATAATATCATAAAGCTGATTATCTAGGCGGGCTTGCTTTAAGAATTCGAAAACATCACTGCGCACAAAGTGCATGTTATCGACTACCTGATTAAGCGTAGCATTTTCTTTAGCGAGTGTTAAAGCACCTTCAGAGGCATCGACACAAGTCACTTCTGTTGCTCCTGCCATCGCTGCGGGTATGCCCCAAGCACCGGTATAAGAAAATAAATCTAATACTCGTTGATCTTTAGCAATATTGGCGACTGAGGCTCGACTGCTGCGGTGATCGTAAAACCAACCCGTTTTTTGGCCATTGAGAATATCAATCTTAAACTGCGCGCCATTTTCTTCAATAATGACGGAATCAGGTAGTTGCCCGTAGGCGATTTCAGATTCCAAGCTTAAGCCTTCTAGCTGTCTCTGGCTGTTATCATTTTTAAGTATGATGGCGGTGGGCTCGAATAATTCTAACATTGCGGCGATTAACGAATCCTTGCGATGCTCTATACCTGCGGTAGTGATTTGTACCGAAAATACCGAGCCAAAACGGTCGATAACTAGGCCTGGCAAACCATCGCTTTCACCGAAAACTAGGCGATAATAGGGCTGAGTAAAGAGCTTTTCACGCAAGATTAGCGCAGTCGTTAAGCGCTCTTTGAAAAAATTGCTGCCGCACTTTAGATTAGGTTTTCTTGATAGCAATCTAGCGCATATCAGTGCTTGTGGATTGACGTAAGCTGTACCCAAGACTTTGCCATCATCACTTTTAACCTGCGCGAGGTCGCCCGCTGCAAATTGTTCCAGCGGTGAGCGCTGGGTATCCACTTCATTGCTAAAAACCCAAAGATGCCCTTTGCGTAAGCGTTTGTCTTCGTTCTTTTTTAAATAGATTTCAGGTAGTGACATGGTTGTTTCAGTGGGGCTAAAGGTTAAGGGCTAAAGGCTAAAGGCTAAAGGCTAAAGGCAAAAAGGCCGATGTGTATGGCTAGCGCTTGATGCCTTCAAGCCTGATCCAATCTTCTTGTTGTACCAAAGGGTTAAAAATAATTTCGTGCTGATAGGCATTAACAACGGATTCTGCTTGTTCGTGAAGAATGCCTGATAAAACTAACGATCCACCCGAAACGACTAAGGCGCAAATTTGCTCAGCCATATCAATTAAGGGTTTAGCTAAGATATTGGCTAAGACTATATCCGCCTGAAAAGGCGTGAATTGTTCAGGCAGATAGGTTTTAATTTTATCTTCAACTTTATTTTTTAAAGCATTGCTTTCCGTGGCCGTTATGGCTTGCGGATCAATATCCACAGCATGAGCGACTTTAGCGCCTAGCAATACCGCGGCCACCGCCAGTATGCCAGAACCACAACCGTAATCGATGACAAGTTTATCGCTTAACTCATGACTGGCCAGCCATTCTAAGCATAAGGCCGTGGTTGGATGCGTGCCAGTACCGAAAGCCAATCCTGGATCCAATGTCAGGCAGACCGTTCCAGATTCATGTTGCTCTTGATCTGTTGGGCATACCCAAAGTCTATCCGCAAATTTCATCGGCTTATAATATTCCATCCAAGCACGTTCCCATTCCTGATCTGCAATGGCTTCATATAGCCAGTCATGCAAGTCATCATTATTAAACTGCTTATAAACTTGAGTTTTTATGAGCTCTGGGTCAGCATCCAATTCATAGAGGGCGATAACTTGCGTATTACTCCATATTTTGGTTTCACCGATAGCCGGTTCATAGACGGGCTCGTCTTCGGCGTCCATATAAGTGACAGATACAGCGCCTAGATTACTGAAATAATCCGCTAATTGAGGAGCGATGTTTTCTTGGGTGATAACGGAAATTTGATGCCAGGCCATGATGATATGTGGTTTAGGATGGATAGTAGGTGAGGTTAGAGATAGTAAGTCGCAGAGCTTACGGTTTTTAAAATGTAAGTAGAGCAGCGCTGTACTGTCGAGGCGTTAAGCAAGCAATTTATCATAGTCGGCATGACTGCCAATCCAAAACCATTGCACACCTAAATCAACTGGAACACCAAGGGCGCGATCCCTAAGCTGACGCGTACGCTACGAAATGCTCCATTTTTAATGGACTTGAATTGTAACGACGGATGCTGAGGGTTCTGTTTCAGTAGTTCATAGCTATTGCGAGCTTGTTGTTGAATATTAGCAGGCAACGCGTCGAAATGTTGCCAGAATTTTGAAGAAGTAAAGTGCTTCAAAGTTCACGAGCCGAACCATTATGATATTCAGCTAGTGCTTCAGTCGCCAGCTTGTCTAATTTTCCCGCATCTGCATCAGCTTCAATCTGAGCATCCCAAGCAGCTTCATTAAACTGAGCAAACCATTGGCTAAATTCAGCCAATTCGTGAGCAGGTAATTGTTGAACAGCCTGTTCAATAGCTAGAATAGAGGTCATAAATTACTCCAGAATGTTTTAGGTGGATATGCTGGGCTTATCCACCCTACAGAACTAAAGAATTAATAAATCCCTAGCTTCTTTTCCAAATAATGAATGTTTTGTTGGCCTTGAGCGAAAGCGCTGTCATTCATAATATCTTGCTGTAACGGGATATTGGTTTTAATGCCATCTATGATAATTTCACTCAAAGCCGTGTTCATACGTGCAATAGCACTTTGACGGTCTTCGCCGTGAGCAATCAATTTGCCTATCATAGAGTCATAATAAGGAGGTACTTTATAGCCGTTATAGATATGCGTTTCACAACGTATACCAGGGCCACCAGGCATATGAAACTGATCAATAGTGCCAGGACAAGGCATGAAGGTCTTAGGATCTTCTGCATTCAAGCGGCATTCAATCGCATGGCCGGTGATTTTAACTTGATCTTGGGTAATAGAGAGCGGCTCACCTGAAGCAATACGCAGTTGTTCTTTAACAATATCAAAGCCCGTGATCATCTCGGTGACCGGATGTTCAACTTGTACGCGGGTATTCATTTCTATGAAAAAGAACTCGCCTTTTTCATATAAAAACTCAAACGTGCCTGCGCCTAAGTAACCGATATCAATACAGGCTTTAGCACAACGTTCACCGATGAGTTTACGTTGTTCAGGCGTAATGCCCGGAGCTGGGGCTTCTTCAACTACTTTTTGATGACGACGTTGCATAGAGCAATCACGTTCGCCTAAATGAATAGCGTTGCCGTGAGAATCCGCCATGACTTGAAACTCAATGTGCCTAGGATCTTCTAAAAACTTTTCCATATACACGGTTGGATTACCAAAGGCACTGCCGGCTTCGGCTTTAGTCATCGCTATGGAGTTAATCAGCGCAGATTCAGTATGCACGGTGCGCATACCTCTACCACCGCCACCGCCAGCCGCTTTAATAATGACCGGATAGCCAATTTCTTGAGCCATACGTA
>CAMDOP010000290.1 GCA_945903675.1 Crenothrix polyspora | reverse complement strand
TTCTTTCCAGACGGGACATTATTAATGCGTTAAGTGAGCCTTGGTGAAGTAAACTTGATTTGGTCTAACATGGCTATTTATGCGGGCTACACTGATCTCTCTAATTTGAAATATGTGGAGCTTTCTCCTAAAGAAGTCGAGCGATACTGCCTATTAGAAGGGGATATTTTATTCAATCGAACAAATAGTAAGGAGTTGGTCGGAAAAACAGGCATTTGGGCTGATTCTTGTGAAGCAGTGGTCGCATCTTACTTCATCCGTTTGCGTGTAAAACGGGAAATATTGAATCCCTTTTATCTCTGGGCATTCCTGAACACAGCTTATATGAAACGTGTTCTGTTTGAGACGGCTCGCGGCGCAATCGGACAATCGAATATAAACGCCAAAGAACTAAAGGCCTTTATCATCTGGTTGCCACCACTCAATCGGCAAAACAATTTCGAGCGGCGCTGTCGTGATTTGTTCGGAGTTAAAACACAACAATCCGCCGCAACAGCCAAGGCCGAAGCTACCTTTGAGGCACTACTTGGAAATACTTTCTCAGAGCCATTAACAGAAGGGTTGGACGTATGAGTAACAATGGCGGCAGCGCTAATCCGCATAGTGAGGCACATATCTACTTCACCGACTTCTTCGATATAGAGCCGCAGGTTCTCGAAGATTACGGGGCGTTTAATGTCTCTCTCATCAACGATCTGCCGCTATTTATTGATCCATTCCTCTTGTTTGACAGCGAGAATCCGGAATATAAAGCACTCCACGATGAGATTATCAAATACGTCAAATTTCTGCGTGATGTGTCTCTTAATTCAGAGATAGATAAAGGACTAATTGACCATTGGTTTCGCTTCCCAGAGGTTAGTCAAAACTGGCTTGGCTTCAGCCGTACAGGTAACAGGGGAAGTGGACTAGGCAAGGATTTCGCTGCCACCCTCAATAGGCATCTTCATCATATTTTTAAGGACTTTGGGGCTGAGACCGTAACTCGTGGAAGCCATTTGGAAAAACTGTGCCTGCTCGGTGATGGTGTTGGTCGAGACCATTTAAGTGATTTCACAACGAATCTGATAAAAGGCTACTTGCTCGAATATACCCAAGCATTCGCAAAAAACCATATTGCCCCATTCATGCGGCAACGTTTTTGGGTGGATAAAGTCTCTTTTGACTATACCACGCGACGCTGGAAGCGTGGAGAGTACGAACTACCTTGCTTTTCTGGCACCTTCGTACTCCTGACACCTAAGGATATTCTGACCAAGGATGAGGCTTGGATTAACCGAAGCGATCTTCTAGGGCAGTTCAGAGAAGTCTGTAATGCCGTGCCAGACAATCAGTTACGGGCGCTGGTGGATGACTATTTTTTTCGTCGCCTCTCTGAAGATGCGAAAGAAAAAGAAATTCGCGAAGCAGCGGCGGCCACTGTGGCACACTTCCCTCAACTTCTTGACTACTACATAAAACGAAAAGAGGACAATGGCGACGAGGCACACAAAGTTAGTGTACTGAAGGTCAGAGAAACGGAAATTCAGTTTGTCGAGCAAGTCAGATCACTCGTTGACACCCATCTAGCAGGAACAGAGTTTTATGATCTTGGGGATAGTTTTGAGGAGTCGCTTCGGCGGATTAATTTTCTCAAAGACGTGATTGAGAATAATGACGGGTATAGGTTGTTTTATGTGAAGGGGAAGCCATTACAACGCGAAGCCGACTTGCAGATCATGTATCGTCTAACATGGTTTGCCACCCCATTTGACGTGAACCGGGAAGTCAACAATGGACGCGGCCCGGTTGATTTCAAGGTATCAAAAGGCAGTGTGGACAAGACACTTATTGAGTTTAAGCTGGCTTCTAACTCCAAGTTGAAGCAAAATCTGAAACATCAAGTCGCTGTCTATGAAGCGGCAAACAATACTGCAAAGTCAATCAAGGCTATCCTTTACTTCACAGAATCCGAGTTAATGCGGGTTCACGCCGTTTTGAAGGAACTTGGCCTATTAGAGCGACGAGACGTGGTGTTAATAGACGCGTGTGCTCACAATAAACCATCTGCCTCCAATGCTTAGTTTATGATGTAGATGGCTACAAAAAACCGCCTATACATGGCTGCAAAACCCAATTGGCCCTCCCAAGAATAATTTTCTCAGAGTAATTCGAGTATCGCTTTGGTGTAAAAACGTTTTTGTTTTTGTAGAGCCTGTCGCCAAGAACTAATACAAGAAGGTTTTGGTTGGGTTGTCTTGGGAGAGATGGCAAGAAGCCTCAAGATGCGGTAAAAAGAAACCGCCAATATGAACAGGCACGACACCGGCCCAAAACTACCAGGTTCCAACCGATGCCAACAGGTGCGGCGTTCAGTCGAATTGTCTTCAGTTTTCAGGTTTTTGCTTCGGTCAGCTTTAACGAGCGCTCATCAAGATTCAAGTCAGCGTATTTTAGGGTGAGCAGGTCACTGATACGCAGTGATAAATTGACCCCTACTTTCCAAATATCGGCCTAGAGCGGTCCAAACTTGTTGTTTAGGACGGACGGCGTGTATCATAGCAATTTCAGCTGTGTTGACGTCGTTAACGACGTTCATCCCATGTACTCTTTTTTGTTTATATTAAATATGTGTTACATAGAGTAACGGTGAAGCCTTACAAAGTAAACAAAATCAGCTACTTCCTAAGTAACACAATTACCTTGTGTTACTTATAAGGTATTAATTCGAACCTAAAATTTTATTTGTTCCTAATGACATTGCGATCGCTTTTGGAGAACAAAGATAGATAAATTATTGCTGCTATTAAAGAGACAGCAGCAGCTGGAAACCAATGTCGGTTCCCGACCCACTGCCGTCATTCGGCTATGATTTTACGTTTCCCTATACCTGCCATTCACCAAGTAGCACTATTACCCCAAAGCTGACTGTCGAATATTTATATTTAAACAAAATGATCTTATGTCGCCATCAAGACAAAGCACACGAAAGTAAAAATTAAAAATGATCTAAGGGTTGTGTTCTGATTCAATGCAAAATCAGGGCGTTAATTATATTTTTCAAATTAATTATTAAAATTAAGCGTGACTTAGTTTTAAAAATTAGACTTAGCTTAATGCTAGAAAATCTAGGGCTAAAAGGTTGAGAGAAATCCCTGATTGGTAATTTAATAACCTTATTTTTCAGCATATTATAAACTGAATAATCGATTTTTTCACAGACTCTAAGGCTTGTTTTACAGATTTATTTCTGGTGAAGATAATAAAAAATAGAAAAATTTATCATCGTTTTTTATATTATTTTTCAATTACTTATAGTGTTATAAAAATAATAGAAATTGCATGCAAAATCATGTGCAATTTAAAAGCCATAACTATTTGATTATTAATGGCTAAATAAATAATAAATTGCTTTATAAAGCTGTCCAAACATCTATAATAGAAATCGTTTTTTAGCCTATCGGAGCAAATGCAATGCAAAATACAAATCAAACTTTGCAAGAAAACACTATCAACCAAAGTATTCCCACTGAATTATTCATGACTGATGTTACCAGCCCTACACTCGCAAGACTTATCGAAGAAGTCAAAAATGACAGTCAAACACTTCATGTTTATGACAGAGCGCATAACCGTCATAACCGCTAATTACTTGAGCCAGAATGGTTGAGATTGATACGATCTTGCTGAAAGTTGCAAGTCAGTGCAACATTAACTGTAGCTACTGCTATGTTTACAACATGGGAGATGATAGTTGGGCAGACATGCCTAATTTCATTTCTCAAGACACCACCAAGGCAGTGTCAAAAGAACTAAAAGAACTCTTCGCTAACCAACAGCGTCCATTTGCAATAGTTCTACATGGAGGTGAACCTCTTTTGCTGGGGGCGCGTCGATTAGAAGCTCTACTATACTCCCTTCGAACAGCAATACCTGAACACTACTGCATAAGTATTCAAACGAACGGAATGCTTATTTCGGACAAAATTCTTGATCTTTGTTCAAAACTTAAAACTTCAATATCTGTGAGCCTTGATGGCCCAGAGATCATTCATAATGCAAATCGTGTAGGACATCATGGCGAAGACACTTTTTATCGCGTAATAGCAGGGATTGAAAAACTTAAATCTCATCCAGATGCTGAATTTTTGTTTGCTGGTCTCTTAGCCGTTATCGACCCCCATTCAAATCCACATGTCATCTACAATTTCTTTAAATCAGTTGGTACCTCAAGCGTAGATTTTTTGTACAGAGATGGTAATCATGACAAACTTCCTTTTGGAAAAACTTCGTTCTATAGTACCGAATACGGTAAATGGTTAGCCTCACTATTAGATATTTATCTAGCCGATCAAACGCCAATTAAAATAAGGATACTGGACGATATTATCCGACTTGCCCTTGGTGGGATAGGTGTAAAAGAGGGGATTGGCATTACTGATTTCGGTATTGCGGTAATTGATACCGATGGTACTGTAACAAAAAACGACACACTGAAAAGCTCGCATAAAGGAGCAGACCGTTTTTTGGAAAATTGGAATATCCATACTCACCATTTAGTTGATATATTTTCCTCAAATGAATTCGCTAACGCTCATAAGTTACAACGTCCGACATCCTTAATCTGTCAAACGTGTCCGGAATTACAAATATGTGGTGGCGGAATGCCTTTG
>CAMDOP010000289.1 GCA_945903675.1 Crenothrix polyspora | reverse complement strand
GGACTGTAGTAGCCCTAATTATTTAAGTAGCTATGGTTATAGTAGGTGTGTATTAAAATGAGATACGCTGGGTCTTTGTAAGTCATTGATAATTTGTCTTTGTGTATCAAAATGAGATACGCAAAACTAGCTTCCTAATATTTGTGTATCAAAATGAAGCACACAAACTCAATTAGCGTGCTTCATTTTGATACGGTTGCTTTAATTTCAAGACACCCACTTTTCCCAATTGTGAGTGGGGTTTCTATCCGTAAATGGCAACCAAGTTAAACGCCATTCTCGGGTTCTGCTGCCTGTACGACTGTTAAATAATGATTCTTCAAGGCAGACGATAAAGCCTCGCTCCACCAAGACTTTGAAAGACTTTCCTGCGGTATTAGTGGTACAGCCTATTTTCTTAGCCGCTTCTCTAACACCATAGCTCACCGCCTTATCTGGGCGCCATTGCATGTGCAATAAATCCATCAGCACCTTAGCGGCGGCTGGCATTGTTTGATACGCCACAGACTCTCTCATGCCTCTAGAAACCGCCATAACTCCGCCTCTTTGGTCATACCCAAGTTTGTTTTTCTTCTTGGCCATCTCACCCCTCTAATAAAGCTGTTTTAAAGCCAGAAAATCCGTTCAAGATACTTTTTAGACGCTGGTAAATTACTTTATATGCAACACCAGATTGCATGCCGTCATCTAATGCTTGTGCCGCAGTCAGCTCGATAGTACTGAGGTGAGATAACTGTATGGCTGTCAACAACTCTCTAATACTGGATGCTTTGGGTTGGCTACTGATCAATGCCTGATAGGCAAGCTTGGTGATAATGCAGTAATACCGATCAGCACTGCCACTACTTTGACGTGTTGCATAGACAATAAATTTTTGAATGACTTCAGTGAGAATCGCTCGGCTATCTTTTCCAGACAGTCTTGCTATTTGGTAGGCAAACTTTTCACGTTCTTTCGATTGGCGCTCAAGTTTCGATTCCTGCTCTAAGAACGCATCGACTAAACGTCTTTGTCCTTCTCTGGATTTACGTCCACCCATGAAAGGCATCGCTTTAAGAAAGCCTGCTTTATTTAATTCATAGCATCGATATTCTTTACCCCGTTTGTAATAATCTGACGGCTTGGATTCAAGCCGTGAGATTGTTCCGTCCGCCAGTAAATCATCTAAAGTTTGCAGTACATTTTTATGATCTCGACCGAACTCTTTTGCAAGGTCACGACTATCAACAATAATTTGATTGTTCCCGCCATGAATTACTAAGGCTGTTTTATTTGGCAATTCGGTATATTTCATAATGAAGCCCCTGACAATCCAGAGAGTTCATAGATATCTGCAATAGTTTTCATATTGCACCGCTCCTTAATGCCTCAAGCTCAATAACCAATAACTTAATATCAGCATCAGACTTACCAGCAATACGCGCTTGATTGATTGCCTGTATCTCATTTGCAGGCCATGCGACACGATCACCGCCAATACTAACGGGTTTGGTCAATACGCCTTTTTGAATGTCACGGTATAGGGTTGATCTCGTTTTACCCATAGCGGCTTCGACTACGGGACGACGATATAGATGATTAATATGGGGGGAAATAGTGCTTGTCATAGCCATTTGTATTCCTTGGTTAGGATTACGCCCTTGTGGGATTACTTGGGCATGGCATGCAGTTTGTGCGATTTCAAAAGTAAAAAATAGGTGTAATGGTTACAGGTATTAGCTCAATAAATGGGTGTAGGTATTCGCTATAACCCTTGCTGTATATGGATTTAAATAGGTATAGGTATTTATATCAATAATTCCCTTTTGCAGCCCATACCGGCCTTATTATTGTTGCCCCTTGCTTGGCACTTATATTTGAAAAGCCTTGCTTAATAAGCCACTCAATAACTTTTTCATTTTTAGTATGGGTGTCTTTTTCGTTCGGGTCTGCATTGCCCCACCATCTTTGACTGGCCTCATTGAGTATTCTTAACTGATCTGATTGATAACTTAACGCTGATTCTAATGTTTTAAAGCTTCCGCTTTCCTCGCTTATTTCTGAATATACATGTTGAGATTGCTCTATTTTAGAGTCTGGCTCAGTCATTCTCTTAAAGTCCTTTTCACTAATTGCTAATTGCTTAGCAGTAACGGTTACTTTGTAAAACTTAAACTTATTACTTCTTGATAAATAACCATCTTCTGTATGGTTAATTAATGTTTCTCCGTTTTCTAAAATGTCTTCTAGATCGTCGTCTTCCAGCAAAAATGAATCGCCAATAATAACGGGGACTGGAGCAATGATTTTATGATCTTCATACCTCCAAATATAGCTTCCATCTGGCGGGATTATTCTTATAGATATTTCAAACGAATAATGTAGCGCCAACAAATCATCAAATGTGCAACCAATTATATTCGAGACATCAGACAATAATAAACAAGGATTTTTAGGCACAAGGCAACACTCCATTAAGGTGCAATCATTACGAAGGGAATAACCAGAAACTAGGTAATGAATCTAGCTTGTCACGCTGCAGGCGCTATCTGGTTAATTGATTATATCGCTTTTCTAATTGGCGTTACGTTCCATTCTTTACCGGTTTCGCAAGCCTCGAGGTAGTTTGCCCAAAGCTGTAATGCTTTTTTGCGTTCATCAAAAAAGTCATGGCGGCCATAAGTACCTTGTACTCCAGATACCTTATGATTAAGACATCGTTCGCTTATATATTCATCAACGCCAATTTCTTGCAGTTTAGTTTTTCCAGTTCTGCGTAGATCATGGACGGTAAAATGCTCGTTGTTCTTTATTTTACTCAATGCTACATTAATCGTTGCCTCGCTAATATGAGCTAGTTTTCTATGCTGTGCGCTCCTGGCTGGTAGCAGGCTATCGCTATCGGCTGCCCTAATAAAAAGCTCATTAAGTGCGTCAATCGCTTGTACTGGTAAGGGAATAACAATGCTCTTTCCTTTCTTAGAAGTTGTTTTTATGAGCGTCCAAGTTTCACTAACAAGATCAAAATCAGATTTTAATGCTTTGATAAGCTCAGACTTACGCACACACAAGATCAAGAGCAATTTAACAGTAAGGTAGTTATCACGACCAAAGCCTTTGGTGGCTGCCATATCGGCAAATAGAGCCGTTAGTTCTTCTCGACTTAAGTTGCGTTCTCTTGACTCTTGTTTGCCGCCAGCATAGGAAACGTCTAGCCATTGAGCAGGGTTATAAGGTATTAGGTGTTGAGCAGTTGCATAACCGAAAATTCTAAGGGTATGCTCTCTTAATTTATTTGTGCTGGCAGAGTAACCCCGTTTAAGGTCAGTCTGATACATGTCGTTGACGTGCTTACCTGTGACATCCTCAACAAACATCTTACCTAGGTAGGCGTTTAATCGGTTGATGTGGCCTAGTACCTGCTCAGGCTTTACCAGCTTAGGGGCAATGCGCTCTTGATAATAACGATCTGATAGCACGGCTACTGTGATTCGATTATTAACCATCTCTATTTGAGCGACTGCCTCACTTTTACGGGTTTGTTTTTCTTGAGCTGGGTTATAACCTAAACTAACGCGGGCGCTAAGTTCCTTAGCCTTCTTTCTAGCATCAGCAAGGGATAATTGACCATAAGAGCCGATAAACATTTGACGACGATTTCCCGCCAGCCTATATCTAAATCGCCACATAGGTGCGGCCATTGTCACGCGGTAACAAAGATACAGGCCATTACCATCTGCTCGATCTTCAAAACGTACGTCACTATTTATCCACGCTTTGATTTGGATGTCGCTTAAACTTAATTTTAGTTTAGCCATTTAATCTGCTCACATTTATATTCTATTTTTAAATATTGAGTACAAGGTTTTTTTTGGTGAACGCCTTGGTGAACATTTATTGTGCGCTTATGTGGGAATGGTTGCAACAAACAGGGAATAGAAGGTCAGTAAATATAGGGCTTTCAATATGTTAGTCGGATTATCTGGGACGGCTAAAAACAGCGGTTGATATTTTTAAAACGAATATTAAGTATCTTCATAACTCATTATTTTATAAGACAGTATAATTACTTAAGGAAGTTTGGTACACGCTCTTTATGAGCTTACATGATACACAATGCAGCGAACTGAGAAAACAGTAGATATTAAAAAACGAAAGTTCATTTAATAGTAAATGACAATTCCTGCTTAATGAACAGAGAGTAAGGGAACAGATTTTTTATTTTTTCAGTAAATCACCACAGCACTTGCCAACATTCCAGACACAAAAATCCAGTATCAAAGCTGCCTATTCGAGCACAAACATATTTCTAAATATGTTAAGGCACAATAAAGCCCCAGTTAAGGGGCTTTATTAGGAGATGAAGTATTAGATAGTTAAAAATTCCGAACTGCCCGTACTGGAAGCATCGGGTTCTTAAGATAGCCGTACTGGGCTCCATTATTGAAATTCTTGTTCCACGCGCCGTAAATATCGTTCTCTGTAGAGCTCCAGTAGCTATTACTAGTAAAACCACCCACAACGTTTCTTTGCTGATAAAGTAATTCTAACTCATCTTTGGACGGTAAAAACCAATCACTATAACCATTATAGGTATAATCGGCAGCTGCTTTAGCTGCAAAATTAGGTTCTCTACAACCATTCACTATAGCAGTTGTATTCGCATTACCTGTGCCTACTGCAGT
>CAMDOP010000288.1 GCA_945903675.1 Crenothrix polyspora | reverse complement strand
TCAGGCACGAGCCGAACTGATGCTACAAATCACAGCCATCATCAAGGCGAATGATTGGAAGCAAGCTGACGCAGCAACTCATTGCGGAGTCACCCAACCTCGCATCAATGACCTGTTACGTGGCCGCGTATCACGGTTTTCGTTGGATGCTCTGGTAAATATAGCCGCAGCCTTAGGTCAACGCGTGCATGTGGAGTTGAAAGCGGCTTAATCAATCGAACCTAGCTTGATCGTTTTCAATCAACATCCAACAGTCATTGCTTAAAACTGTCTCATAAATCGATTAATAGACAGATTGTCTATTAATGCACTGAAAAACGTTTTATATACAGTTAATTCCAAGGCAATTATCAAGTCTCCAAACTTATAATATTGTAGACACCTATAACTTTTCCAGAGTAACAGTGAGGGGTACTTATCCAAAAATAGCCGTAACATTTTTCAAATATTCTTTATTTTCTGGAGTAACTCTAGTTATAGTGCTTAACATGTTGATGTGCTCATACAGTAATAAAGACAGTCGACTTGGTCTTCATCACTCATCACATAAGCATTAATCCTGCGATTTAATCATAGCGTTGTCCGTTTTATTTTTAACGAGTGACCAAATGCTCAGGTGCTGGACTTGCTTGACGACTTCAGCATCCGTCTGATGATAAGTTTTATTGCCATGCGATTCATGCCCATGCAAGTATAGGATTGATTTAATACCTTTTTTTCATGGAGTTTTTATCCGGAATATGTGAAAATATCATAAGACGATTACTGCGGCATTGATTATTTTTTGTTGTGTTTCAGACAATTCACGAAGAAGATTATGGCCAGTTCAGAGCAATTAAAAGCATTACTGCAATCCCATCTTGAACAAGATGACGATAGATTCATGTCTATCGCATTGCAAGTTGCTGCCCACGAAGCCCGAAGTGGACATGGGAAGCTGGCTAAAGAGCTCAGAGATATTGTTGAATTAGCGAAGAAGAAAGCCAACAGCAATAGAAATACCCCAATTTCTATTGCAAAAGGTATTCATGACAATAGCGGACTCCTTTTTGTATCCCACCCAAAAAATAAGTTAGTAGATTTAATAACGAAGGATGAATTAAAAGTAAGGCTTGAACGATTGATTCGTGAGCAAAAACTCAGTACAAAGCTAAAAAGCCATGGATTATCCCCGCGTAGAAAAATCCTTTTAGTTGGCCCTCCGGGTACAGGTAAAACTTTCACTGCCTCAATTTTGGCTGGCGAATTGGATTATCCTTTATTTCAAGTCCGATTGGATGCTCTCATTACAAAGTTTTTGGGAGAGTCCTCAGCAAAGTTACGTCAAGTTTTTGATGCTATAAGTGATGTACGAGGCGTGTATTTTTTCGATGAATTTGACGCGCTAGGTTCACAACGGACAATAAGTAACGATGTTGGTGAAGCTCGAAGAATACTCAATAGCTTCCTTCAAATGATTGAGCAAGATGACTCGAATAGCCTCATTATATGTGCAACGAACCATATTGAGATCTTGGACCATGCCTTATTTAGGCGATTTGATGATGTAATTCGCTATGACTTGCCCGCAGAAGAAGAGATCATTACTTTGTTCAAAAACAAACTTAGTCCGTTTGTAATTAAAAATTTCCCGTGGAAAAATCTTTCTGAAAAGGCATCGGGCTTAAGTAGTGCTGAAATTACGAGAGCATCTGAAGAAGCTATAAAAGAGCTTATTATTCATGACTATAACAAGATTACAGTGCCTATCTTGGATGCAGCAATTGCGGACAGGAGAGATATGCGAAACAGTCTTTTTGAGAATAAAAGGTAGCTATGGCAACAAACAAGGAAGTTAAAAAACATATAATAATTGGGAAAAATGGAAAGCCTGAAAAATACACCTATCCAGGCACAGCTGGAACAAAATCAAATATCCCATCTCTAGACAGAGCCATCCATGGGGCTAAGTTAAAATCTCAAATAGATGCAATTAAAACAATTGAGCATGATTTAACGGCTAGAACTGATGATTACGAATTAGAAACAGTCATCGGGATTCAGATTTGTTTTGAGGGTTTTCCTGGGGTAGAACTTGCTTTTGAACGTCTGGCGGATGCTAAGCAAGGAATTGAGCTTCTCAATGTTCAGATAGTTAACGATAAATACGTTGCTACAGTTCTTGTTCCTGCCGGAAAAATCTGCGTTTTAGAAAAGAAAATCGAAGCCTATATGGCTTATAAAAAAGATTGCAATGGCAAACCCTTGGATAATAGGACTTTGATTGATGCAATAGCTGGCATACGTAGAGCAGTATTGGTAAATCTGTGGGCAGATGACCCGGAACTATATCCAACTGATTCCGAGGAGGAAGTCTGGCTTGAGGTCTGGTTACCAGTATTTGGTGATCGCCTAGCTGTAATAAATGACTTTAAAAAAATCGCCAAGATTTCCGGTATTCGTGTATCAAACAATGTTCTTGAGTTCCCGGAGCGCTCTGTTTTTCTTGCTAAAGGTAGTATAAATGCCTTTGGTTCGTCGTCACTTCTCATAAGTAAAATTTCTGAGTTAAGGAAGGCAAAATTTACTGCTGAGTTCTTTGATCACCTTAAGTTAAATGAACAAAGGGATTTCAGTTCTAGCCTATTGGAACGAGCAACATTTGCAGCAGATAATCCACCTTATGTTTGTATTTTAGATACAGGCGTCAACTGCGGTCATCCATTGTTAAGCCCAATATGTTCAGAGAATGATTTATTCGTAGTAAACCCTGATTGGGATGCAGCTGATAGCAATGGTCATGGAACTGCTATGGCAGGGCTCGCTATCTGGGGTGATCTCTCAAATATTCTGGCTGAATCCACCCCTCTGCATATCGGACATCGTATAGAGTCGGTCAAGCTTTTGCGCTTCTCTGGGGACAATGAAGACAAACATTTAGGAATTATTACTTCTGACGGTGTTTCAGAAGCAGAAATTGCCAACTTTAAGCGTACCAGAGTATTTGCACTCGCCCTTTCAGCTCTGGAGTCAAGAGATCGAGGAAAACCATCAGCCTGGTCGGCCACAATTGACGGGCTCACTTCTGACTATCTTGGAGAAAACCTTCAAAGGCGATTGATGATTGTTTGCGGGGGTAATACTGGCAATGATTTGACCGGATTGAAGGAATATCCGCAATACAATGAATTGCAAGACATTCACGATCCTGGACAAGCATGGAATGCATTAACGGTAGGGGCTTACACGAGAAAAATTGACATCAGAGATGATAGTGCTGATTCGTATAAACCGTTAGCCCCAGAAGGCTGCTTGAGTCCATATAGTACAACATCGGTGACATGGGCCTCGTCTATGCCATTAAAACCAGAGGTGGTTTTTGAGGGA
Source organism: Crenothrix polyspora (assembly GCA_945903675.1). Taxonomy (GTDB): domain Bacteria; phylum Pseudomonadota; class Gammaproteobacteria; order Methylococcales; family Methylomonadaceae; genus Methylobacter_C. The sequence goes on along the minus strand of CAMDOP010000288.1, from coordinate 1,300 downwards.
GGTAATATGGGAATTGATGCTTACAGTGCGTCATCGATGTCAAGCCTTCAACTTTTAACAACCTGCCATGATATAACTAACAGATTATTTTCGAGCTTTAACGCAACAAGTGCCGCGACGGCATTGGCTGCTAAATTTGCTGCTGAGATATATTTACAATATCCAACATTATGGCCTGAAACAGTTAGGGCTTTGATGGTGCATTCGGCAAATTGGACAGAAGCAATGATGTCACAATTTAATTACCCGAAGAGAACAGAAAAACAAAAAGCACAGCATTTGGTTCGGGTTGTCGGTTATGGTGTACCAGACATCAAAAAAGCACTTTGGAGTTTAGGTAATTCTCTAGTAATGATTGTCGAAGACGAATTACAGCCATTTGAAAAACAAAAAGGTAAACCGCCTTCCACTAAGGATATGCATCTCCACGATCTTCCATGGCCAAAAGAACAGTTAATGTCTCTGGGCGAGACGCAAGTCAGGATGACAGTAACTCTTTCCTATTTTATTGAGCCAAATCCATCAAGTCGTAATGTTTCAAGTAAATATCATTACCCGAGTCATCAGCTTCGATTTGAAGTAAAAAGGCCCACAGAGTCTACCAAACAGTTTATGCAAAGAATCACGCGAGACGCGCGTGATGAGGAAGAAGGAACAATTAAACCACCCAAAGATCCAGATTGGCTCTTAGGTGACTTTAGAAACAAAGGTTCTATTCATAAAGACATATGGAGAGGTACCGCAGCTGACTTAGCAGCAAGAGGATTATTAGCTATATATCCTGCAATGGGCTGGTGGCGAACGAGAACAAAACTTGAAAGATTTAATAAAGCAGCTCGTTATTCATTGATTATTTCAATTGAAGCGCCGGAAGTGGATGTTGATTTATATAGTTCCATTCTGACTGAAATTGAAATCAGGAATAAAGCGTCTGTAGAAATCACAGCTTAATGAACACATTTCTAAAATGGTAATTGGCTACATTATGCTAATCAGTTGCCAACTAGAATTGAAATCCGAACATCTCTTGGATCGTTAGCGATCTGTTATTCACTGACTATTTTGAGGGTGAATTTAGCATAACGTTATTTTATGCGGACAGGCGCTTTTCCCTTACACAGTCCTTACTTCATTCAAAAGGTCGGGGTGACGATCAAGTATTTTAAGCAATTTCACCAGTGCCAAAGGCGGCTTGGTCTTGCCATTTTCATAACGTGAGAAGGCATTAACACCTCCGCCAAACAGTTCTGCCGCTTCTCGCTGATCAAGCGCGAGTTTTTTTCGAACGCTGGCAATAAAT
>CAMDOP010000287.1 GCA_945903675.1 Crenothrix polyspora | reverse complement strand
GAAGGAGATAGTAGACCATTAATATATAAATCTTCTATAAAAGAAATTAAAAGATCATTATGATTGTCATTCCAGATGATCGCGAAATCAAGGTACTTACCCTTTTTTAGGGGGGCAAGCATATGATCATGCCATATTACACAACGTAGAATGGTGTAATGTGTACTTTTTCCGATATAGTCGGCTGGTGTCACTCCATCGTAAAGTGTTTTAAAAAAAGTTTTGTATTGACTCATTTATTTACTCCGTGATTTAGTAAAAATTCATTATCCAATACTGTTTACAAGCACATCAGTCAGTAACCCCTTCAATTATTTTAGAATCGGTTCTAGAGTTATTGACTAAGTTGTATGTTCCTTAATGAATTTTTTCACAAGATACATGCCTTCATTTCTGGACGCTACATGACTCTCGGTTAAATCGTAGTATTTTGGCTTTATTCTATCGATTATGAGTAATTCATAGATGTTAATCCATTCATCAGCTACTTTAATCATTAGGTTGGGGTTTAATATATAATGACCACGTAAGGTACGTAGGAATAATTCACAATTGTATTGGGAAAGATAAGAAGTCCAAGGTGTATATTCCTTAGTTGTTTCATTTTTGGCTAAAATACTTGATAAATAAACGCGTTTTTTTCTATGTTCAGGGAGAATGCTATTGGGAATATGTTGAATAGCATCCATAAAGTCTTGGGCTGTAAATCCCCAAACCTTTAAACTCATTACACGATAGAAAACAGCCATCATTAGATTGAACATAAAAAACTCCATGCTATTTTGATCGATCTTTATCAGGCGGTGATCATTGTTTTTAATCTGTATGCTTATGCTGGTCGGTTGTAAAAGGTCGTAAATTTCAGCCAATTTCTTTTTGCCATATTTTTCATTGCGACTGGTTTCCTTTAAGGCAATTTGAAAAGCAGTTAACCCATTAGGATCGACTTTTTCGATATCGGCTCCCAGCTTAACTAATACTTTTATAACCTCACAATTACCTAGCTTGGTTGCGACCATTAAAGGCGTTTGGTTAAATATATTACGAAACTCCAATCCATATTGGTTCACTTGTTTAAGAACAATATCAGGTTTTTTGAAAGTATAAGCGCTGTAGTACTTTTGCTCTATTTGGTGCATAAATTTATGCCCACCCGTAGTCGGTTTAAATCCTATTTCACCCAAACTGTTTAAGATGTCATGATCCTCATAAAGCAATCCATATTCAAATAAGGTGATTTTGGCATTTTTATCGTTTGCCTCTAGTGCTTTATGTTTTAATTCAGTTAATACAGTTGTATCAATAACTTCCCAGCTTGGGGTTTTTTGTTTAAGAATTTCCGTGCGTATACGCTCTGCTTGTTCTTGTTTACCTTGTAATTCCAACCTATGAGCTTCCTGTCGCCAAGCGTCAAGGCTGGAATTTTGATTGGTTAGATGCAAGCTGGTTTGGGTATCATGTAAGTTCAGTAGCTCAAGAAAAGGTTGATTAAGATTGCTTTCTATCCAGTAGAGATTTTTTATAGCTCTGGTGATCGCAACGTACAGAGCATTAACATAAAATTTATAGATCTCTAACGATTTGTCGGTTTTATCTTTATTGCGGGCATATTTAATATCCAGTTCCAAATCAGCTAAACTCACCCCTTTGCTGATCTCCATATAGCGCTTTTCTTCTTGGCTTAAAAAGTTATAAAGGATGATGTTTTCATATTCCAAGCCTTTAGCTTCCTGAATATTAAATATCAAGGGTGTATTAAAATGTTGTTGCGCTGCTGATTTTTGATCGTCCGTCATAACGATGACAGCAAATAAAGTGGAGGTTTTAGTTTTACTGTCCAACTCTCGGCGAATGATTTCAGTATCCGGTAAAAAAAATATTTCACCTTGCGTATGACCGGTGCTTTCTACCAGATAATGGCTTTCTTTGTCGATGGAGCCGAAACGCTGGTTTTTAATTTTTAAAACCTTGTTAGCAATGTCTGTGACTTGCGGTGAATTACGGTAATTGGTATTGAGAATCCGTATTAACTCACCAGATATTTGAATATCGTCCTGTTGATAAAAAAGACTTTTTACTTTAGTCCAAGAAAAGAAATTGGGATGGACAATCTGATTAGAATCGCCACATAAAATAAAATCTTGTGCTTGCCGAAGAGATTTAATGATGAGATACAACTGAATATTAGTTAAATCTTGTACTTCATCAATAATTACAAAATCGTAACGAGGCTGGCTTAGCCCTAGATATTGATAGCTAATTACATTATTGTCGTATAAATTTTGCTCTTGTAAGAAAACGAGGTATTTTTCAAAAACGTCGTACACCGATTCTCGCTCTTCTGCTAGAAAGATTGATTCTTTGATGCCTAGCTTTATATAATCTTCGCGGCATAGGTAACTCTTATCAATTATGGAGCCTGTGATGACGCCACGTAACTCCTCAAACAACTTATGCGAATCTTTTAGTTGCCCTTTGCTTTGATAGCTAAACCATTTGTGAAAACCCTGGTAAGACACGGGTTTCCCAACTGGTACTTGTATGCTCTCTAAAAATTCATGGAATGATAAAAAATCGACTTGTTGCTTTGTGTTTTCGTAATGGTAAGCATAATAAAGATCACGTGAGTTTTTAACCAGATAAGACGACTGGGTTACATACAGTATGTCACCTTCTACTTGTTTCATCTTTTCAAGCGTTAAAGCCGTTTTGCCACTACCCGCCGAACCAATGATAATCAGTGGTGGTTGTAATCCATAAATTGATTGTTGGTGATCATCCAGCGAAATAATTTTGTCTAGGAGATTAAATGAACTGTGATTTGGATTGAGATAAGCTAATGCACTGTCAATGCATACTTCTGGTTTAAGAATAACAGGAATTTTATCTTCATCGATAATGCTTACTTGGCGAAGAAATCGTGAATCTTGGTAAGCATGGTTTTTTATAAACTCAAGCATCAATGCATAGGTTTGTCCTTGGTGAACATAAAACGAAATGATCATCCGATCTTTAATGTTAAGCCTAGCTCTGTAAAGATTATCACCGACTTTTTTTACATCAGCTGATTTAAAATCATCCTCCTCCAAGTATTTTTGCAACTTGGCAAAGCCGGGTATGATTTTAGGGTTAAGTTCATTGTAGATAAGGACTTTCATTGTTTTTTTTATTGTATTTGTTAATGCAACATCACTTGTTTGGTAAATTTGTGTTTGTAGGAGTTTTCATGGACATATTTGCTTTCATTTAATGCCAAATTCTTTAAGTATTTCGTCTCTTAGGTCATTGGTTAATTGTTGATTGCAAAGTCGTTGGAGAAGTGCTTTTGAATTTGCTGGGAGAATAAGTTCACAATCTACACATCGTGCCTCCAACAAAACTAACTGTTTGTTACTTTCAAGTTGTTCGTCGTCAAGTTTTACAACTAAGGATTCAATCGCATCACATATTGGACAAGTAATTACAGCAGTTGCGCAATCAGAATATAATTCTTGCTGATATTTTATGATCATATTCGATTTGAGTTCATAGCCCGACCCAATCTTACTGGCATCTAGATCCAATATTTCATATTCCCACCAAGTCATATAGGACTCTCTGGTTAGATATTGAATCAATTTAACAACACCACGTATTGCGTTTACCGCTGTAATTGGATTATTTATTTGGGTTTTAATTAACTCCATAGCGAGCCTAACTTTTTCAGCCAAGTCTTTTTGAAGTGCATCAATTAACGAAAATCCCATAGAATGCTCTATCCACGCATCAATGAATGGTAATGCAACTGTAAAAATGAGTTGCACTGACTCCTCGTCGTCTCGTGAACTATAGCCATAATGCGTTATTTGATTTCTTTTTTCACGAAATCTCTTTAGCTCTTTCAAAGGTAATGCCCTTTCTTTGGGTATCCTAAAATTCAGGTCTGGCAAGGCTTCTGCTAAATTGAATTTATCATCAGGCTTTAGTTGCAACTGTGCCTTTGCTGCACTCTCAATTGCTGTAGCAAAATTAGCAAGTGCATGTGGGTATCGTCCATGTGCGAGCAATAAAAAACCAGTATCTAAACTTTGCAAAGCACTTATCAAGGGTGGCTTATCTTGTATCTCAATGAGCTTATCATAAGGTGGTTTGATAAAAATCAGACTGAAATTATCGATATTTTGTGACATGGGATAGCTTCTCTTAGTTAAAAGCGGTTATATTTTATATAATCTAAATAGATCGGTACTTATAACTAATGCATAATTAAAAATTAGTTACGGTTGTGCTTATATAAAAATGTAATTTGAGATTATTTTCTAATTGTTTTAATTTGGCGTCGAATTCGGTATCAGTTATTGGGTTTTTCCTATTCTTTTCTCTTGTTTTGTTTCTTTCTTCTATTAAATGAAGTGCTTTAAGGTTTAAAAATTCACTATCATTTAGCTCTGGAACATTATTGGAATTAGCTTGCAAGTATTTTAACAATGCTAATGACCTTGCCCCATGCATACTCCCTAGCCATCGACAGGCTTTTAAAGAGGATATTATTACTTAACGAAGCCCTCTTTTATCTTTGTTAACATACGTTAAGTAATATAGAATGCCAATAAATATAGTTTTTTATTTATCTTTTCGAAGACATTTTTTACAAACGCAGACTTTTTTTACAAAGCCGGCAAAAGCGGTCC
>CAMDOP010000286.1 GCA_945903675.1 Crenothrix polyspora | reverse complement strand
CAATAACCTAAATAAACACTAAATCAATAACTTAATAATGGCGACTGAATCCGTCAAAATACATCTTCAATTTCCTAGGGTTAGTATAACATTTTGAACAATATCAGATTATTTGGTTTTCTTTCGCGCACTATTTATTATATGAATTCGGGACTGATGTTACGCAGTCATTCAGCTGTTTATAAAAAAACAATTAATGAGCTCGCTATCGCGACGATGTGTTAATCGGGTATTCGCACCCGAAGGCGAGATACTTTCTTTTGCGCCGCCAAAAGAAAGTATCCAAAGAAAAGGCGGCTCGATTGCCGCGTCTTCCTGCGCTCCTCGGTTTTATCGGGGGGCGGTAGAGAGGGCTTCCTGCCCTCCTACCGACGCGCGGTATCCATGCCACGCCCCTTCGGGCTAATCCCAACAAAACCTGCGGTGCTCGGCGCGGCAAACGAGAGTAAAACGATGTTACTGCGTAACGTCAGTTATTTAAAATGTAGGCCATTAATAAGCTTACGCCCCAAGCTAATGCTGGGTATTTCAATATAATAGTAAGATAGCAACGACAGTAGCTGAACACTAATCACAGTCAGTAACCAAGCGCCCAGCCAAAGCCAGAGATGGTTGGAACTAAAAAGTTCTAACTGAGTTAATAGGAAAGGGGTAAGGCATAGCAAAATCAACATGTGGATTAAATAAGCGCTATAAGACACTTTACCTAGTTGTCGTAATATCGGCCATTCTAGAAAACTTTGAGTTCGATGAGAGCTTAAGGTGTAAATAATAATGAGCCCTGCGCCTAAGCCTGTCACAATCCACATGAAGGTTTCGCCAAATACATGCGCGGTGGTACTAATAGCCGTATAAAAAAGCAAACCTAGTAGCAGAATAAATCGACGTAACCAAGGCTTAGGTCTTAAGTAATTTGCCATCACCGTATAATAACGAGCAATTAATAAACCTAAGGCAAAATGCAATAAAAATGGTGATACGCCTAGCAAGAATACGGCAATCAAAGAGAATAGGGCTAGCCATAAAGAACCTTGCTTTTCAAGTAACAAGCCTATTGGCAATAATAGTGATAACACCAATTCAATGGTTAAGGTCCACGCTTGGGGTAATAAAACAACCATAGCCGGTAAACTCAATAAAAAACTCTCGCGCAGCATCGCTATCGGCGTTAATGCGTGGTTACGCCACATATTAACGATCCATTCGGTGGGCGGTAGTGCCGTGTTTAATAGTGGACTATTTACAGTATGCCAATAAAAAGCAGCACTGATCAGTAAAATGACCGCATACGGTAACCAAATTCTAAAAAGGCGGCCTGTTATATACGGCAAAAGCTTAAAGTTATTCAAGTCCGCTTGATGGCCTAAGCGAAAGTATTTAAGCGAGAGCACTAAGCCACTTAACACAAAAAACATCGATACCGCGGCACTTCCATCCCACCAAATATGAAGCGGAGTTAAATCTAATAGGTTTTTACAAAAGCTATCTACACAAGGTAAATCATAAGCGGTGACAAAGTGGTCATTAATGACTGTAAAAGCGGCTAGGCCCCTGATGGAATCTAAATAAGTGATATGTGTTTTAGCGGGCGCAGACATTAGATAGCAGACTAATTTTAAAAGATGAAAATAACAAAAGCCTTATAAGTTTCATAAAAAAGACGGTATCTTCTAGGTAATGAAGCTTATAAGGCGAGTGTGTTTTCTTTAATACATCAATATGAGTTTATTAAGATAGTTTCTTATACTTTAATCGATGTGGCGTGTCAGCGTCACTGCCCAATCGGCGATGACGGTCGGCTTCGTAATCTTCATAATTGCCTTCAAACCAAACCACTTGGCTATCACCTTCAAAAGCGAGAATGTGAGTGGCGATTCTATCTAAAAACCAACGGTCATGCGAAATAACTACAGCGCAACCAGGAAATGCTAGCAATGCATCTTCTAAGGCGCGTAAGGTTTCAACATCCAAATCGTTGGTAGGTTCATCGAGTAATAGAACATTACCGCCCGATTTTAATAACTTAGCCATATGCACGCGATTGCGTTCACCACCAGACAAATCACCAATGCGCTTGCCTTGATCTGCGCCTTTAAAATTAAAACGACCTACATAAGCACGTGAAGGAGTTTCATATTTGCCGACCGTAATTAAATCTAGGCCGTCTGAAATTTCATCAAAGACAGTTTTCTTGGGATCAAGATCGTCGCGTAACTGATCTACATAGGCCAGTTCAACAGTTTGTCCTAAGGTTAAAGTGCCTGAATCAGGTTGTTCAAGTCCTGCCATCATACGAAACAGTGTGGTTTTACCTGCACCGTTAGGGCCGATAATACCAACGATACCGCCAGGTGGTAATTTGAAGGTTAAATCATTAACCAGCAATTTGTCGCCAAAGGCTTTGCTAATGTTCTCAGCTTCAATAACCACATCACCTAGGCGAGGGCCAGGTGGTATATAAATTTCTTGAGTTTCATTGCGTTTTTGCACATCAGAAGACGATAGCTCATCAAAGCGCGCCAAACGTGCTTTGCTTTTGGCATGACGACCTTTGGGATTAGAACGCACCCATTCCAATTCTTCTTTCATAGCTTTTTGGCGAGATGATTCTTGTTTTTCTTCTTGCAATAAGCGGTTACCTTTTTGCTCTAGCCAGCTAGAGTAATTGCCTTCCCACGGTATGCCTGAGCCCCTATCTAGCTCCAATATCCAACCAGCGACATTATCTAAGAAATAACGATCATGGGTCACTGCAACCACAGTGCCTGGATAATCATGCAAAAAGCGTTCTAGCCAAGCGACCGATTCAGCATCTAAATGGTTGGTGGGTTCGTCTAACAACAGCATATCAGGGTTCGATAATAACAAGCGACATAATGCCACTCGGCGTTTTTCACCACCTGATAAGGTAGTAACATCGGCATCCCAATCCGGCAGGCGCAAGGCATCGGCAGCCACTTCCAATCTGCGATCTAAATTATGGCCATCACAAGCATTAATAATGTCTTCAAGACGTGCCTGATCAGCAGCTAACTTATCAAAATCGGCATCAGGGTCAGCATAAGCGGCATATACCGCATCGAGTTGAGCTAAGGCATCTTTGACTTCAGCCACGGCTTCTTCAACATTGCCGCGTACAGTTTTGGTCGGATCCAATTGCGGTTCTTGGGGTAGATAACCAATATTGATGCCTTTTTGCGGTATAGCTTCGCCTTCAATTTCTTTATCCAGACCTGCCATAATAAGCAGCAGCGTTGATTTTCCTGAGCCATTTAAACCCAAAACACCAATCTTAGCGCCGGGAAAGAAAGACAGTGAGATATCTTTAAGGATATATTTCTTGGGCGGTACAATCTTGCCGACCCGATTCATTGAATAAATGTATTGTGCCATGATGTGTGTTCAGCTGATTAAGGTTAAAGTGCAAGTGTCGCGATTCAAGCTATTATTTCACGATATTTCACAATGATTAAGCATTGATTAGCGCGGGCCTTTTTTTGCTTTAGGTCGATTGCTTTTATCACCGGGTCTCGGCTTTTCCGTGCGCGTAGTTCCTTTGGCCGCAGGCTTTTTAGTATGGCGAAGATCTTTTTTACCTGTGGTTTTATTCGGGGCGTTTTTCTTAGGAGCATCGATGACTTTTAATGACACTGGCTCATAGCCTGTATCTTCAATACGCGGAATTTGGCGCTTTAATAGCTTTTCAATTTCTACCAACATCCAGGCTTCTTCAGGGCAGACTAAAGAAATGGCAACACCACTAGAGCCGGCACGACCAGTACGACCTATGCGGTGTATATAATCTTCTGGAACTTGTGGCACATCGTAATTGATTACATGCGGTAAATCTTCAATATCTAAACCACGCGCAGCAATATCGGTGGCGACCAATACCGACACTTTGCCTGTTTTGAAATATTCTAAGGCTTTATTTCTAGCGCCTTGAGTTTTATCACCATGCAAAGCCACCGAACGAATGCCATCTTCAATCAGTTGTTTTTCTAAGCGGTCAGCACCATGTTTAGTGCGGACAAAAACCAATACTTGTTTCCAATTATTACTACCTATTAAATAAGACAGTAGTTCGCGTTTATATTCACGGCCTATACCGTAAACTAATTCTGATACATTCTCAGCGGTGGCATTTTGTTTAGCCACTTCAACTTCAACTGGGTGATGTAATACCGATGCAGCTAAGGCTTTAATGGCATTGGGTACGGTTGCTGAAAATAATAAGGTTTGTCGTTGTTTAGGTAAAAGTGCCATGACTTGCTTAACATCTGGCATAAAGCCCATGTCCAGCATTCGATCAGCTTCATCTAAAACTAACATTTCTATGTTGGCCAGACTCACATTACGTTGCTTAATATGATCAATCAAACGACCAGGTGTCGCGACGACAATATCACAGCCTCTTCGTAACTGACGGGTTTGTATGCCGACACTGGCGCCACCGACTATAGGTTCTACCTGCAAAGATAAATATTTACCATAGCTCAAGACACTTTCATAAACTTGAGCGGCTAGTTCGCGCGTAGGCACTAATATCAAGGCCCGAACACGACGCGGTTTCTGATGAGGATCACTGTTTGCTGCCAAACGTTGCAACAAGGGCAATGTAAAACTGGCTGTTTTCCCTGTTCCAGTTTGTGCGCCGGCTAATACATCACGACCCGCTAAAATGAGTGGAATGGCTTTTTC
>CAMDOP010000285.1 GCA_945903675.1 Crenothrix polyspora | reverse complement strand
TCACAATCCGGGACTCTACCAACTGAGCTACGCTCACCATAAAATGGCTTATTCTTGGATGGTGCGCTTGGCAGGACTCGAACCTGCGACCCCCGGCTTAGAAGGCCGGTGCTCTATCCGGTTGAGCTACAAGCGCTAAACTGGTCGGGGTGGAGGGATTCGAACCCCCGACATCCTGCTCCCAAAGCAGGCGCGCTACCAAACTGCGCTACACCCCGTAAATCTTACTTCTCATCATGGCTAATCTTTCGAAAGCCCTTAAAGAGCTGTCTATTATGACGACTCATAGTTTCATCGTCAATTAATTTTTTATCTATTTATTTTATTAACTATAACTTGTTCTTAACAATACTATATATATCAGCAACAAGCTCTTCTACATTAGCCATAATATCCTTTAATTCAACTAACTTAGCTTCGGCAAAATCCCTATCTTTAAGACTAGCCGTATTAATATATACATTAAGTGCAGCACTTTTTAAGCCACCATAGGCAGACATAGTCGCTGCCCCTGCATCACTAATAACTGAAAGATTACCTTTGTTGGCGGCACAACGACTTAAGGCTATGGCTTCTAAACAAGCTCGCGCGCAAGCCAAAGGTACTTCAGTGGCTTCCTTCAAGACTTCTTGTATAGCTTGAGAGCGAATCAATTTATCAACGTCGCTTTCTTTTGCTAAGCCATAAGCTGCCATTAAACGATTAAAGACATCAACATCGGCCTTAATCATGTCCAACAAACTTATACGCAACGCTTCTGATTTTAATAGCAAAGCTTGCATTTCAGCCTCAACTTCAAGGTATTTAGGCTTACCGATGGTAAGGTTGCAGACCATGCTGGTTAATGCCGCAGATTGCGCCCCCATTAATGCTGCTGCACTACCACCACCAGGTGTTGCAGACGCGCTAGCTAATTCGTCAAGATAGACTTCAATAGCTTTATCTTTAATTTCACTCATGAATTTATTGCGGTCATTAAGTTGTAAGTTTTGCTTTAAAGACCTAGGATCTTTCAGCCTTAAATTAATTTTAAGCAGCTATTCACGTCGCCAAGTGCTTAAGCCATTCGGCGCATCTTCAAGAATAATGCCCTGCTCTTTTAAGCCATCACGTATCTTATCAGCTAAACTCCAATCCTTAGCTTTTTTGGCTACTAAACGTGATTGTATTTGCTGCTCAATCAATTCTACATTGATGACGTCGTCATTAACGACACCACTTTTTAAAAAGTCGTCAGCATCACCTTGCACTATACCTAGCAAGCCGCCCAAAAGTCGTAAAGTAGCCACTAAATCTTTAACTTTTTCTGACTTTGCTTCTTTTGCGGCATTTAACTCTCTCGCTAAATCAAATAATACTGATAAAGCAACCGGGGTATTAAAGTCATCGTCCATTGCCGCTTCAAAACGAGCTTTATAAGCGGCATCAATATCTGCATTTTCTCCATCACACCCTCGTAAGGCCGTATAAAGACGCGTCAACGCCAGTCGTGCATCATTCAATTGCTCATCCGAGTAATTTAATGGGCTACGATAATGACTAGATAAGATAAAAAAGCGAATAATTTCTGGTTGATATTGTTTTAATACTTCACGCACAGTAAAGAAATTACCCAAGGATTTGGACATTTTCTCTTCATTAATACGTACGAAGCCGTTGTGCATCCATACATTAACAAATTTCTCGCCGGTTGCACCTTCAGATTGAGCGATTTCATTTTCATGATGTGGAAACTGCAAATCCATACCACCACCATGAATATCAAAGGAATTGCCCAAGCAGCAAGTGGACATCGCTGAACATTCAATATGCCAACCAGGACGACCTAAACCCCAAGGCGATGGCCAAGCGGGCTCGTTTTCTTTAGCCATTTTCCATAATACAAAATCCAAAGGATTACGTTTAGCAAGATCTACATCAACCCGCTCACCCGCCTGTAAATCATCCAGATTTTTACCTGACAGCTTACCGTAATGCTTGAATTTTGTAACCGCATAAAACACATCACCATTATTACCCACATACGCCAAATCCTTGGCACATAGGATTTCAATCATAGCAATAATATCGGGTATAGATTGCGTGGCTTTAGGCTCGATATCAGGTGGCAATACCGAAAGCGCACGCTCGTCTTCATGCATGGCTTCGATAAAACGCTCGGTCAATTCAATCAAAGAAACACCCTGCTCATGCGCTCGCTGGATGATTTTATCATCAATATCAGTGATATTACGCACGTAGGTTAACTCATAACCCGAATATCGAAAATATCGCGCTACGGTATCAAACACCACCATAACTCTTGCATGCCCAACATGACAATAATCATAAACAGTCATACCACAAACATATAAACCGACTTTGCCCTCAACTCGCGGACTAAAGATTTCTTTTTTTCGGGCTAAGGTGTTATATATTTTCAACATATTTCATTCATTAACGGATTACAGCAACTTTACTACACAACATTCCGTACAATTTACCAAGCTGCCACTTCTCTTTCAAGATAAAAACACCTAAAATCTAATATTCGCATCACACCAAGGAAAAACTAATGCGCACTATCATTCTTTCATTGATGCTATTTTTAATACCAACACTCTCTTTTGCAACGGAAAAAACCATGACAGACACACAGACTAAAGTTAAATTAACCACCAGTGCAGGAGATATCATTATTCAGTTAAATTCGGATAAAGCACCTCTTTCATCAGCCAACTTCTTAACTTATGTTAATGAAGGTTTTTATAACGGTACTATTTTCCACCGAATCATTCCTGGCTTTATGGCACAAGGTGGTGGCTTTGATACCAGCTTCAAACAAAAGCCTGTACATGATCCTATTAAAAATGAAGGGGACAATGGCCTGCTCAATAATCGTGGCACTTTGGCAATGGCCAGAACTAATGATCCTGATTCTGCCACTGCGCAATTTTTTATTAATTATAAAGATAACGATTTCCTAAACCATAGAAGCAAAAATGCCAGTGGTTGGGGTTATGCGGTATTTGCCGAAGTCATTGAAGGCATGGATGTAGTTGACGCCATGGCTACCCAAGCCACTGGCAATCGTGGCGGGCATCAAGATGTACCTAAAACAGACATCATTATTGAAAAAGCTGAAGTTGTAAAATAAGACGAAAGGCGAAAGGCGCAAGACGAAACCAAACATTTTGCCTTTGCCCTGCACCTTTTGCTTCACCGCCATAAAATAAGATTTTGTAGTATGTGGGAGTGGCTAAAGCCACTCCCACTGCATACTGAACTCCACTAACTGTGGGTAATGACATTTAGTCTTGTACCTTTCGCCTTTAGCCTGCTTTTCACCAACTAACCGAGCCAGACCTTGTCCAAAGACATCCTATTTATCTCCGACCTACATCTCTCCTTAGACAAACCTGAAATCACCCGCCGATTTCTTGAATTTTTAGAGCAGCGAGCGCCTCGGGCTTCAGCACTTTATATTCTAGGTGATCTTTTCGATGCTTGGATAGGTGATGATGACCCAACTCCACCCAACTTTAAAATACGCAAGCAACTTAAACAACTAACTCAATCAGGCACTGTGGTTTATTTTCAACCCGGTAACCGAGATTTCTTACTGGGCCAGCGTTTTTGTTTAGAAACCGGTGTCATCTTACTTAATGACTATGCAGTGCTTGATTTGTTGGGATCGGCCACGTTACTGACTCATGGTGATTTATTGTGTACAGACGACCTGCCCTATCAGGCCTTTCGTACCAAAGCTCATACACTTGAATGGCAAGAGCATGTACTTTCAAAGCCACTATTAATAAGACTCCTAGCCGCTCGTTGGTATCGATTTCGTAGTTACCTTCATAAACGCAAAAAAACTCAATCCATTATGGACGTCAATCAAGAAACTGTTGTACGTGTCATGCAAGAACATAGCTGTTTACGGCTTATTCATGGACATACGCATCGCCCTAATATCCATGAATTTTTAATTAACAATCAGACTGCACAGCGCTTTGTATTGTCAGCATGGAGCAAAGAATCTGGCGAGGTTTTATGCTGGAATAGCAATGGCTACCAAATTGAGGCACTTTAAAGCAAGCAGTCTTAAATCATGACTATTTAAAGCTCATGTCCTGCAAGCTCATGGCTCAACTTTAATAGTGATAAGCGACTTTAACTCATTAATGAATGGCAACAAAACACCCATAAAACAAAAACATGAATAAAGACCTCTGCCCTTATACAATCACTTTAACTCTTTTAAAATTTGACTTTTTAGGCAAAATAATTAAATCTACCCCCTTGGAGTGAAAAATTCCTACCCTTTTAGGGTCGAGAAATCTCACCCAAAAAACTAATATTAGTCTTAAAAAACATAATTAAGTATTTTGTCTAATTAACAAAATACCAGGAGAAAAATATATGAAGAAGCCTTTAAAAAGTTGGCTGATTGCTTCAAGTGTCGCTGCATTATTAGCTGCACCAGCAATTTCAACCGCTAACAGTGGCGTTGACGCCCTAACCAAAGACTCAGCTAACTGGGCAACTTGGGGTGGCGATTATGCCGGCACACGTTACAGTAAATTAGATGAAATCAACGCTAACAACGTAAAAAATCTACAACCTGCATGGTCTTTTTCTACAGGTGTTTTACGTGGTCACGAAGGTGGCCCACTAGTTATTGATGATGTTATTTATATCCACACACCTTTTCCTAACACTGTCTACGCACTT
>CAMDOP010000284.1 GCA_945903675.1 Crenothrix polyspora | reverse complement strand
GCTGCAATTAAACCATGCTCACCTGAAGCATCAACATAAAAAACGACACTACCATCCGCAAACTTATCTCCAATCTTGTATGATTGTTGATTGTAAGTAGATTGTTCAGAGTTAGTAACAGTTTCGCTAGTAGAAACAGTCTCATTACTAGCAGTAATTTCATTTAAGACCTTAATAGCTTTTTTATCACCTTGATCAGCTGCTAATTTGAACCATTTAATTGCTTCCTCTTGGTTTTTAGATACGCCAATCCCATTAAAATACATAACACCTAAGTTATTTTGAGCTTCTACAAACCCTTGATTAGCAGATAGCAAATATAATTTAATGGCTTCCTTAGGGTTTTTCTTAACACCTTGCCCTTTCGCATATAAAGTTCCAAGTTTTGATTGGCCATATGCATTTCCTTGATCTGCGGATTTTCGATACAAAACTATGGCTTCTTTATATTTCTTTTTTTCAACATATTTTGTTGCCAATGCATTCAGTTCTTTTGCATCAGTAGGTTCATTGCTAAGTGACTTCTGATTAATTAATGCAATCTCCTTGATTCTCTTCTCAGCATCCTTATCTCCCTGAGCAGCTGCTAATTCGTACCAATAGAGCGCTTGTGATAAATCTTTCGCAACCCCTAGTCCATTATCATACATATAAGCAATTGAAGCCTGACCATTCTTATCGCCTTGATCAGCGGCCTTACGAAACCATTTGACTGCTTGCGTATCATCTTGTTTAGTGCTCATACCTGAAAAATACATCATCCCTAATGATTGCTCCGCATAACGATTTCCTTGATTTGCAGATAATTGATACCATTTAAATGCTTGCTTAAAATCTTTCGCAACCCCTTTTCCATTTTCATACATCATACCTAGGTTAAATTGCGCCATCGCTAACCCACGATCTGCTGCCAATCGATACAATTTGATAGCTTGTTTATAATCTTTAGCCTCCTGAAACTTAACTCCTTCATCATTCTGCTCAACAGCGCTCATTGCTAAATTTACCTCTTCCTTAACTGCAATTGGGGGAGAAGAAACTGCTACCTGTTCTGTAGTATTTACAACTGAATTTGTATTTTGATTAGAGGGCTCTTGAATTTTAAAAATAACGATACCTAATACAACAATTACAGCACCCCAGAAATATAAACTGTTATCTTTTTCAGGAAGGTTAGGTATGGCAGGCTCAATAGGTTTTTCTATTGGTGGCAAAGGCTTAGTGGATATAGGTTCAGAAGGCTTTTGTCCTAATAATCCATTTTGAAAGCTTTCTATTGTTTGAGTTCGGTTTGTCGACTTAATAGCCAAGGCTGACATTAACTCCAATTCTGCCTTAACGGGAATTTTTATACCTAACTGAGAAGGTTTAAACAGTTCATCTTCATCCAGTCTATCCAAAGCATCAGGTGGAACCAAACCGGTGACACAGCGATACATGCTCGCTGCTACTGAATAAACGTCTGTCCAAGGCCCTTGCTTTCCCTTAGTGCGGTATTGTTCTTCTGGGGCATAACCTGGTTTAACAACTACTGAAAGTGATCGGCTGTGGCCACCCAAAGCATAGCGAGCAGAGCCAAAATCTAATAGTTTAATTCGACTGTCCTGACACAGATAAATATTATCTGGACTGATATCTCTATGGAGCATTCCGTACTTATGAACTTCTCTTAAAGCATCCATTACCGGCATAAAGAGTTTAAGTGTTTGCTCCCAAGTTAATTTATCATTTTTAACTAGATATTCTTTTAGAGTTAGACCATCCACATACTCCATGACCATGTAACCAGTGCCATTGCCATAAAAAACATTAAGCACTGAGACTATGCCATTATGTTGTTGAAACTTGGCTAAAGTTCGCGCCTCATCAAGAAAGCGTTCAAGTCCATAGGCAAAATTTGCTTGTGCATCGCCTGCAAAGGCAGATATTTCAGAATTCGTTGAATTACGAGTAGCAAAATCTCGAGGCATATATTCTTTAACAGCCAATTTAATCTCAAGCAGATTGTCCCAAGCAAGATAGGTGATGCCAAATCCACCATGCCCTAACATTTTAGCTATTTGATATTGGCCATGCAGAATAGTGCCAGGAGATAGATAAAGACCAGAACCACTATGCTCTTCAGGTGACCAATTACAAGCTTTACAAGGATATTGATAAAGTGCCTTAGAATCCGTTAAGCAATTAATACAATGCTGATGGTTACTCATAATCTACCCTATTAAAAGTGGATGTAACTTGTACATGTTTTCTCAGCAGGATACTCATTTAACTCTTTCCATAATATGATTAACGGTCTCTTATAAAATTGTACACAGACAACAAGGCACTAGGCACCACTAATGCCAATCCAGGGACAGTAAACAACAAAGCAAGATACCAAGGCCAACCCCATACGATCATGGCTCCATAAAAAGCACCGACGGTAATTGGAAGCGTAAATCTAAATATAAAACTTACTAAAATAGCACCAATGGCCCAGCCTGAACCCATATAAGAAGTTATTCCGTCATACGCTGCCATAAATTGTGCAATAGCCCAGATTACAAAACCAATACCAAAAATGATAGGTAAAAATTGTGCTATAAAACTATTTTCACTTATATAAGAAGGTCGCTTAGATGTGTCATTAATGACTATTGTTTGTGCAATTAAATCATGTAAACAGCGCCTATCATCTCTAAATATGAACAATAAATCTGCCAAATATACTACAACTCCAGCATATGGAATCCCAGCCAATAAGCCTGGAACAAAACTTCTCAATAGGTATACTTTAACAAAACCCGGCAAACTATTATCTGACTCCTTGACAATTTTGATTCCGAGCGCTCGCTTCCCTATTGTTTGTCCATGCTTGATAAGTAGATACATCTGAATAAATGCTATCAACAAAAACACAACTGCAATCAGTCCTACCATACCTGATGAGGTTTTTAGTGTGTTTGCAACATCACCACCTATCCAGGAGGCTATAACAAAGGGTAAAGTAAAAGAGGCGACGAACACTATGAGATCTATCATTGCCGCAAGTAATCTTGTGCTTTTTTTAGCTAATTGGGGCTTGTCAATATCTGAAGTCGTATTTATTACTGGCCCTCGTGTTGGGAGCTCGGCAGGAATTTCGATGTCACAAAGACCTGTTGCAGTTAACACTTCCTTAACAGATATGGAGATATCACCAAACCTAAGGAAATCAGTCCCTAAAATAATTTTCTGTCTAATTTTTTCCTCATGCCCATCTCGAATTACAAAGGTTCCCCGGGTGCTTTGACAATCACTTAGTAACAAATGATTATTCTCTACCAGGTCTATTTCAGCATGAAGTCGACTAACAGTCAGGTCCGCCAAGACAAGATCACAATCTGTTGAACGTCCAATCGTTATTTTAGGATTGCTCATATAGCTCTTCCTGTAACGCAATAATCTCTAGCATTACTAATGAAATCGGTATGAAAAGTCGATAAAAAGTAACAAAACATTATTCCAACTCTCCTATTTGTTGCTTTGGCTCTACATTCGCTTTCTTCTTTGATATTGTTGGGGGGCTTGTTTGAGTAGGCTTAACCGGAGAAATTGGGGATTGATAATCTATGACTGGTTGAGAAATAGGTTTACTATCGCCATAGCCTTTAGTCATTAACGCATAATCATCACTCATTTGATTAACTAAAGAAGTTAGGCATGTTTTATCAACCATTTGCTGTGCTTCTTGATACATGGCTTTCTGACGTGTTGCATGACTATAATCACCAAATGTCGGGAAATTAATTGAGGCAGTTGCAGCGCATTTAGCCGAATAAGTAGCATTGATTCCATTGGGCCATCTAACACTTAAGGTATATTTATATTCAAAATCAGTCTTTATTGGTAACAAAGGTGCTAATAGAGAAAATGAGCCACCATATAGAACTGCTTCAGGAAAAATCAATAGTATCGCCGCGATGGAAACTGGAGCCTTATCTATTATTAGTCGTGTATGTATATAGTTACCACTCGGTGATGTTCTATATATATCACCATACAAACCAGCTTGGATTAACTTCTCAGAAAAGAATGCAAATAATTCATTTGAAATTATATTATCTAGAACAATAGGCAATACAACCTTATTATTTTGACTCTGATGAGAATGAACAAATGCTGAATCTATAGGATGTTTTGTTAAATTAAAACCTTGTTGACATCCAATCAATCCAATACATAGACCAACACTAAATATCAGCAGTAATTTAGTTCTCATACAGGTTTTCATTACTTATTCCAACTCTCCTATTTGAGATTCATGAGTTAGAACTTCTTTATCCACTGTCTTTTTTACTAATTTTTGTTCTTTCTTTTTTGACGATCTCGATTTACTAATTATTGGTGGCTTAATGTTACAGTTTTTATAATGATCGGTTAAGCAATTTTGAGCCATTTCTCTAGCTAGCTCAATTTGTTCAGGTGTCATTTGTTGTTCGTAAGTATCACGGTTTTTCTGACCATTTGGATTTCCTTGTGCAGCAGAGAGATATACCCACATAAGCGCTCGTATTTCATCAGGCACCACCCCTAATCCAGCTTGATAAAGAACTCCAAGATAGTTCTGTGCTCTAGCAAGCCCTTGTTCAGCAGCTAATGTGTACCACTTAATTGCTTCTACATAATCTGTAGCAAAACCCTGACCAGATTCATACATAACGCCTAAGTTATTCTGAGCAAGCCCGTTTCCTTTAGTAGCTAATGGTAGCC
>CAMDOP010000283.1 GCA_945903675.1 Crenothrix polyspora | reverse complement strand
AGGTACGACACACCATAGGCGGCCTACCCGGCAGTGCGCCATGGAGAAATATTTCAGGCATAAAAAAAGCCTCACACTTTCATGTAAGGCTTTCATTTATTTGCCCCCCCCCGGACGGGCTCGAACCGCCGACCTAATGATTAACAGTCATCCGTCCCAACCATCTACGAACTCACGAATACCAACACATTATCTACTTAATACTTTTAATTACAATAAGTTGTAGCTTTCTTGACATTGCTCCAGTATTATCTAAAATACCCTAAAAAGCATTATGACAATGACCCAGCAATGACCTGCACATAATATTTGGAGTAATAGATGTCAAAAATTAAATTTACTCAACTTAGAATTGAAGCACTAGCCGCACCTGATACAGGTCGCGTGGATTACCATGACACAGGTTGCAGTGGTCTAACATGCAGGGTTAGTTATACCGGTATTAAATCATTCGTAGTCTTGAAATGGAATGGTAAAAATACTCAACGCATCACCTTGGGTAAATTCCCCGCCTTAACTGTAAAAGATGCCCAAGTAAAAGCGAACAAAATAAAGTCAGACCTTATCAGAGGCATTAACCCAACCGAAGAAAAACGTAAAGATAAAATCCGAGGCTTAACACTGCAAGAATTAATGGATCAATACTTATCAAATAAAACAGACCTAAGAGAAGCAACTATCTTTGACTACAACCAAAAGTTAAGACAAGGCTTTGCTGATTGGCTAAGTAAGCCTGTAAATGAAATTACAGAAGCCATGGTGTTAGCTAGAAGGCGACATATCGAAAAAGGGGTAGATAATAAGCTTAGAGTGTTAAGGTTACTCATGCACTATGCAGTAAGACGAAAAATTATCGAAGTTAACCCAGTTAATGCAGTTACTGAAGAACGTCTATGGTCTGCCCCGATACGCAAAAAAAGAATGATATCTAAAGACAGTCTAAAAGATTGGCATGATGCAGTTATGGCTTTAGAGAATGAAAAAGCTAAAATTTATTTATTGCTGTTACTACATACCGGTTTGCGTGATACAGATGTGCGTTATCTTGAATGGACAGACATAGATTTTAAAAATGATTGCTTGCAAGCCCGTGATACAAAGAATGGAACAGACTTTACTGCATACCTTGCGCCTCAAATTAAACCGCATCTTAGGGCGCTGCAAGCACTTACAGGTACTGGTAAGTATTTATTCCCGGGTGATACTAAAGATGGCGTCATGGGTATACCGCGCAAGCCTATACAACAGGTTTGCAAAGAGGCGAACCTCGAATTCAGTAGCCACGACTTAAAGCGGACTTTCCTAACTATAGGTGAAGCCGCATTAATTCCTTTTAGCCTTTTAAAAACATTAGCAAACCATAAAACAGGTCGGGACGTTACTGAGGGTTACATCATCGCTGAGGCACATACACTTAGAGAAGCCACGCATAAAATTGCTGATGCTATACAAGCACGCGTATCTGATACAGCCGGTAATGTTGTCAGTATAAATATATCAGCTGCCTACTAGAAACAATCACAAAAGTACTATACCGTAGCTATAAAAATTAACCATCTTTTTTAGGATAACCATGAACATCGACTATCACAACATCATTACCATTGAACCGGGTAAACGCAGCGGAAAACCATGCATTAGAGGGTTAAGAATTACTACTTATGATGTGCTTTCATGGCTAGCAGAAGGCATGACGAGAGAAGAAATCGTTGATGATTTTCCAGAGCTTAATAATGATGATATTACGGCTTGCTTGCTATTTGCAGCTGATAGAGAGCGCCACACAGTCACAATAAAAGCATTATGAAGCTTTTACTTGATGAAAATTTATCTCGACGCATAGTACCTTTTATTCAAGATAGTTACCCAGACTCAACACAGGTTACGTTGCTTGGGATGGAGCAAGTGGACGATAAAACTCTCCGTCAGTATGCTATCGATCACGGTTTTATAATAGCAACTAAGGACGCAGACTTTTATGAAATGAATTTACTCTATGGACCACCGCCTCAAGTAATTTGGTTAAAAATGGGTAATCAATCCAAATCTGCCACTATTAATACTTTACTGGAAAACAAACTTCTAATTGAACAAACATTTCTACATGATGACAAAGCTTTTATTGAAATTTTATAAGCCAAATGCCACGTAAAAAGAGTATACAACAACCTCCACTCGATTCATTTGAAACCATTATCGGAAACGGCATTACGCAAGAAATACTCTTAGTTGAATTAAGAGATGAAACCTGTCCAGAACTCGGAAGTGGAAAATACCAATCGGATAAATTTGAAGATCGCCGAGACACTATTCTGATGGAACTTTTGGATTATGACCCTGCAGTACAAATGGCCGCTTTAAAGTCAGCAGCCTCTTTTCTCAGATGGTTTAATGAAACAAAGTACGTACAAAATCCCGACCTAGTTGACGGTTACGAAGCCTATACAATCAAAGGAAAATTATATAAGAGCGTCAAAAAACATTTCCTCGCGCTAACCCATATAAAAAATAATTAAAAAAGGAACATTTGGATCGATAATTTAAAATAAGACCTATGTTTTACTGCCTATAACATTCCACAAATAGGCAGGTATTTCAAAATGACCCCATCCCTTCAAGACGATATTATAATCGATACAGAACAAGCATCAGTGCTCATTTGCACTCCTGCAGCGACTCTAATTAAATGGCGCTCGACTGGAGAGAATAAGATTCCATTCATCAAAATTGGCAGAAATGTTCGCTATAGGACTAAAGATTTAAAAGACTGGATTGAAGCTCATGTTCAAGGGGGAGAAATCTAATGTCACTTAACCTTCAAAAAACATCCTCTACAAATAATACGTTAACTAAAACAGCGTTTACTGGTTGCTACCTTCCTAATATTTTAGAGCCCACAGTGTTTGATGTGGTAACGATAAATTCAGTTCTTGAGGCTATTAAAACCGAGTTATATAAGCCGCTTATCGATGCTCTGCCGGATAGTTTGGCCGATGATAAAGCTTATGTGTTAGCCAAAAAAAGACTCCCTGCATGGGCGTTAAATGGTGACTTTTTTAGCAGGGTTACTAATAGCTGCTTTATGAAAAGTAATGGCTTGTTCCATTTTGAGATAGACAAGCTGAATAAGGCACAGGTAGCTGTCATTAAAAGAGCTATAGCCAAACAATGTCCTTATGTTTATGCATTATGGGTGTCACCTAGTCAGCGCGGTTTAAAAGGACTTATTCGTGTAGCTGATGATTTAATAAATTCTGACGCGGATTTTAAGCAGGCTTTTATGCAGATTGAAAAAGCGTTAGCTGCTCTGGGGTTTGTCATAGATACCAGCTGTAAAGATGTCAGGCGCTTATGTTTCGTGTGCGCTGATAAAGATATCTATATTAATGAAGATGCAGAAACCTTTAAATTTGATATGACTTTGTGGAGCCCGACAAGCTTGATGTTTGAGGGTAATGCCCAACCTACAAAACTTATGTCTTTAAATGACACCACATTGGCACTTATGAGGTCTCCTACGCCAGAAACGCCAAGGGAAGTAGCAAAGCTTAGAACGATGTTAGGTCATATCTCATCGGATTGCTCCTATGCAGTTTATCGTAATGTAGTTTGGGCCTTATTAAGTACTGATTGGGACTGTGCTGAACAACTTGCACTCGATTGGAGTATGACCACACCACAAAGGTATGAAGAAGCTACCTTTTTTCAGCTCATTAATAGTTTCAATAACTGGCATCTTAATACACCCACTATGGGCTCTATTTATCATCTTGCACGTGCAGGAGGTTGGGATGGCTAAGTCCACTGTTTCGGCATTACAGGAACTACAGAAGAGCTTTTGTTTAGTTAATCTATCAGGGGAAATCCGACTGGCTGATAAGCGGCAGATACAGTGTGCATTATCAGATGCTAAAGAAGCTGAGGTATCGTTTTATAAAAAACAAGATGGTGTGCTTTTAATGAAGAGATACCTTGAAACACTGCCTATTGACTCAGATAGTAAACAAGATATTGCTGATTTTTTTGTTAACCCCAATACACATGTTTATAACAAGATTGCCTTTAGTCCATTAGAGCTTCCATCAACGACTTTAAATTATTGGCGGGGTTACACACTTAAACCTATGTTTGGCGATTGGAAAGCTCTTGGAGCCTTTATTCTAGATGTTATTTGTGATGGTGACGAACAGGTTTTTGTCTATTTGATTTGCTACCTTGCTCATATGCTCCAGAAACCAGAAGATAAATCGGGTGTTATGATTGTCATGTTGGGTGGTCAAGGCACGGGTAAAGGGACATTTTTCAGTATGCTCAGAAAGATATGGGCACAGACTGCACTGCAAATTAATGATGTTGATCAGGTCTTAGGAACCTTTAATGCAGCCTTGGAGCGTAACTACGTCATTTTGATGGACGAAGCACTATTTTCTGGTGATAAGAAATCATTAGAGAAGCTTAAATCTTTAATTACTGAGCCACAATGCCGGATTGAACAGAAATACCAACCCTCACGAACTATTGACTCCTACCACCGTTTCTTTGCTGCCAGCAATAACGAACATTTTGCTAAGGTTGATAAAGATGACCGGCGTTTCTTGTTCCTGCGTGTGTCTGATAAATACCAAGGTGATCTTAAGTATTTTGAGGGCTTACATAAAGAAATTGCCAGCGGAACGCAACTCGCTGCGATGGTAAATGATTTGTTAGGATTAGATCTAACTACCTTTAACGTTAGAGAGCGACCCAAGACCCAA
>CAMDOP010000282.1 GCA_945903675.1 Crenothrix polyspora | reverse complement strand
TTCTGATTCATCAAAATCATCGAACTGTTCTTTTAAACGCTTTTTTTCCCAATAGATTTCAATTTTTCTGCGGGTGTCTCTTTTAACATCAACTTCCTCTAAGCTTTCAGTTAAAGAAATAAATTCACCGCCTTCAAAAACGTCATCATTATCATCAGTTTCTGGAGTGTTGGTAATGTCTGCTTTAGAAGATGCTTTAGACATTTGCATAGCCTCAATCGATTCAAATACAATATTTAAATCTTAACAAAGTCACATGTAAAGTAAAAAATAAGTGTGCGAGATAATTAAATTATTAAGTGTCTAGGATAGTTGGGTTCTATGAAAAATAACTAGCACCAGATAGACAGTAGCAACGATGCATTGGTGTGGAATCTAGGATAATTAATTTTTAATTAGAAAAAAGAGTATGAAAGTTTTCAGAGGATAGGTCTGCAATTTTAGTGAGTGATGTACCCCGTAATTCAGCGACGTGTTCTGCTACATAACGGACATAAGTGGGGTAATTGGTTCTGCCACGAAAGGGGACTGGGGCTAAATAGGGTGAATCAGTTTCAATAAGAAAACGGTCGGCAGGGACTTTTTTTGCCACGTCTTTAATCTCTTGAGCGCTATTGAAAGTAACTATGCCGGAAAAAGAGATATAGAAATTTAAATCTAAAGCCTTTTGGGCGAAATCCCAGTTTTCAGTAAAACAATGAATGATGCCACCAACTTCGCCAGCATTTTCTTCCTTTAGTATGCGTAATGTATCAATTTGAGCTTCACGAGTATGGATGATTAAGGGCTTTTTAAGTGCTTTAGCGGCCCGTATATGGGTTCTAAAACGTTCATGTTGCCATTCAAGATCACCTGTGCTGCGAAAATAATCTAAACCTGTTTCACCTATACCGATGACTTTTTCAGCTTGCCCAAGAATAATAAGCTCCTCTAAACTCGGGTCTTTACCTTCACGCACATTCGGATGTACACCTACAGTTAGTGAGATTTGTGGAAAAGGGCTGACTAAGTCAACCATCGCTGGATAAGCTTCCAGATCAATGGCGATACATAAGAGATGGTCAATTTGTTGTGCACTGGCTTCTTGCATAAAGCAGGCAAAATCATCTTGATAAGGTGTTAAATCGATGCGATCTAAGTGGCAATGTGAATCTATTAGCATGGCTTTGGGTTACATAGTAAAGGTTGAACGATCGGACGTAAATGTGCCAACCAAATAGGTCTCTATTTTGTCGCGAGCGGTAATGTTATCATTTTTATTAAATTGTATGCCTATGCCGCTAGGTCTATAACTTTCTGAACGTGGTGGTGTCGTCCAAATGACTTTCCCAGAAATAGCCAGTGGCTCAAGTTCATCCATTAAAGTTAATGATATGGAAACTTCTTGACCCATTTCGTAAGGCAGATTGGTAGTAATAAATAGACCACCATTAATAACAAAGGGCATGTAAGCAGCATACAAATCATTTTTGTCTGTAATAGTAAGTAATAAAGTATTTTCTTTGTTAGTTGCTTCCATCATATTTTTTTTATGAGATTAAGATCGGACCAGGAGATTAATATTTCTTCGAAGAGACATTGTTTATTAATAGTGGTATCCAAGAGCTTTTGTCTCATCAGTAATAAATCATACAATTCATATAAGCCTTTAGGCTCAATTTTTTCAACTAAGGCTAATAAACGATCTTTCTTGTCTGGATTATATAAGGCATCGGCTTTAATTGGAAAGCGACATTTAATCAAATCGATAACCCAAGTAGTCATCCACGTTAATAAAGGCGCTTGCGATAGTTTTAACCAGTTTTCGGCCACTATAACCGGATGTATACGTTGCTGGCTAATATTAATCCATGTTTCAAAGCATTCATTTCGGAGCTTTAACATATTCTCATTAGCGTACTGTAAGGCAAGTAAAGGTGAGCCTTGGGCTAAGTTGAGTAATAAGCTAGTTTGTTCTTGGTGAGTCTGTTGTTTTAACCATGTGTTAACGATGGCTTTATCAGGCTGATTGATGGCTATTTTTTGGCAGCGACTTACTATGGTTGCAAGTAAACGAGTGGGTTTGTCGGTAATTAATATAATTACTGTGCGTGCAGTCGGTTCTTCCAGATATTTTAGGAAGGCATTGGCTGCTGCATTGTTCATAAGTTCGGCAGGATTGATAATAATGACGCGATAATTTTCAAATTGCGGTTTTAATGTTAAGCGTGATACCAGCTGACGTATCTGACCGATGGTTATGGTTTTTCCAGGTTCTTCAGGTTGAAGCGATATAAAATCAGGGTGAGAGTGAGCACTGAAGAGTAGGCAGCTTTTGCAATGATCGCAGGCTAAGCCATTTTGTTGTGGATTAGTACATAACAATGCGGCGGCATATTGAGTGGCAAGTTGTAACTTACCTAGACCTTTGTTGCCGCTAATGAGCAAGGCCTGTGGAACACGGTTTTGATTACTGTATTCACAAAGATGCTGCCAGTAGCTTTGTAACCAAGGAAGTACTGTCATTTAAGTAAGGGCTGAATCATATCAAGCAATGATTTTTGTACATCAATCAGTGGCTGGTTAGCTTTAATGAGTTTAATGCGCTGAGGGTTTAATTCTAATTGTAATAAATAGGCGCGTCTGACCTGTTCAAAAAAGTTAGTTTTTTCTGATTCAAAACGATCGAAAGCGCTGCGTTGTCTGGCTCGTTCTAAGCCAATTTCAACAGGTGCGTCTAGTAATATGGTTAAGTCGGGTCTCAATGTCCCTTGTACCCAATTTTCTAAGGATTCAATGGTGCTAATGCGCATATTACGACCACCGCCTTGGTAAGCGTAAGTGGCATCAGTAAAACGATCACAAATGACCCAAGTCCCCTGAGCTAGTGCAGGCTCTATAACATGTTTGATATGTTGTGCCCGGGCTGCAAAAATGAGTAAGAGTTCAGCAGCTTCAGAAACAGCTTCGCTATCATTGTCGAGTAATAGTTGGCGTATTTTTTCAGCGAGTGGTGTTCCACCTGGTTCGCGAGTGACGATTACTGGAATATCATGTTCTAGCAAATAGCTCTTAATAAAATGTAAATTAGTTGATTTACCTACGCCTTCACCTCCTTCTAGAGAAATGAACTTACCTCTTATCATGGTTTCTTCCTTTGAAAAGTTTCAACAGCTAAATTATGTTCTTCTAAGCTTGCAGAAAAAACATGAGTGCCATCACCGCGCGCAACAAAATAAATATTGTGGCTGCTATCAGGATGTAAAGCCGCATTAATGGCTGCTTGTCCAGGTATGGCAATAGGTGTAGGTGGTAGGCCTTTAATAATATAAGTATTGTAGGGTGTGGCGGTTTTTAAATCATTGTGGGTAATGTTGCCTTGGTAATGGTCATTCATGCCATAAATGACGGTAGGGTCTGTTTGTAATAACATGCCAGTTTCAAGGCGACGACTAAATACTCCCGAAATCAACGGTCTTTCTGTAATTGCAGCCGTTTCTTTTTCAATAATAGAGGCTAAAGTTAGTGCTTCATAAGGGGTTTTTACGGACAAGTTATCGGCTCTATTTTGCCATTCTTGCTCTAGTACTAGTTGCATTTTGGTATAAGCTCTTTTTAAGAGTTCGATATCCGTACTATGTTTTTCAAAAAAGTAAGTGTCAGGGAAAAATAGGCCTTCAGGAAGTGTCGCGGTTATGCCTAGTTGTGTCATGACTTGTTCCAAAGCATTATCGTTTAGATGATGCTCAAGAATTGGATTGTTTTTAACGGCTGCTAAGAGTTCTTTAAACGTCCAGCCCTCTGGGAAAGTAATGGCATAGTGTTTAGTTCTTCCTTGAGCAAATAGGGCTATTATTTCTGGTAGTGTTTGCTTAGGTAAAAGCTCATATTCGCCAGCTTTGAGTTTGTTGGTCGATTTATTCACAATAGTAATGACTCTAAACCAAAAAGGTTTAAAGACTATATGCTGTTCAAGTAGCTTATTAGTAATTTGTTTAAATGAATCGCCTTTATTAATTTCAATAATGACTGCATTACCGATTACGGCAGGTTGGTGTAGAGCCTTTTGATAATCTAGGCTTAGCCATGCCCCGATTACTAATGAGAGTGCAAGTATCGCTATACAAACTTTTACAGAAATTGTGCTGGAGGAATAGTTGAATAGTGCTTTTAATTTAAAGTCCAACCATAGCTTATATAAATTCTTACAGAAAATCGTATGATTAAACTTTTGGTCTGCAATAGGGCGCTTTAGATTAGCTTGTTCGTCTATAAGTTGAGCTAACCATGATTGTATTTGGCGGGTTTTCTCACCTACAGGATAGTGTATTGTTGCAAGTTCAGTGACAGGCCAAATGTCGATAATAGAATTACAGACAAAGATTTCATCGGCCGCTAAAAGATCGGCTTGGTTAAAGTCGTGTTCTATTACAGTAAGATGATGACTGGCGCATAGTGACATGATGATGCTGCGCATAATGCCAGAAACACCTGATAAAGTCAGTGTTGCGGTATAAATGTTGTCGTCTTTAACGTAAAACAGATTAGTCATCGTACCTTCAATGACATGGTCATTAAAGTCGAGCATGATGCCTTCTTGAATGCTTGGCTCGTCCCATTCTGATCGCGCTAAGATTTGTTCAAGTCGATTAAGGTGTTTGATGCCCGCTAAGGCTGGATTTAATCCTAAGCGAATATCACAGAATCGGGCATGAATACCTTCATTTGTATAACTATTAGGGTAGTCTGGATAGGGATGTAAACTTAAAACTCGAGTCGTTTTA
>CAMDOP010000281.1 GCA_945903675.1 Crenothrix polyspora | reverse complement strand
AAAAGCTAGCAACTTAAGAATGGATAGGTACTAGGCTTAACGATAGGCTAAGAGTCAACTGTTAAAGACAGACTGATCTTAGTAGACTAAAAACAAAAAAACTATTCGTAGAACTACCTATGCTAAGTAATTAGTGTGATGCGGGCGGTGAAGGTTTTAGTTGTTGCCATGTGTTAAGGCATTGTCTGATATAAGAATAATAGTCTTTTGGCTTATTGCAGTAATACCAGTAAGTCGTGGCATATTGCAAGAATGTCGCGCCGGTTGTTGAATGTAGCTAGAAGGGCGGTGGGGGAATCGTCCTAAGCTCGTAGGCTGAATTTAACAGACTAAAACTGTTAGTCTAAAGCCTTGTAAAGCTAATGAGTACAAGGCTTTTCGATTAACAGGCGTTATTTTAGGTCATAGCGATCAAGCATCATCACTTTATTCCACGCAGCCACAAAATCAGTCATAAACGTCTGTTTGCCATCTTCAGCTGCATAGACTTCGGCAATTGCACGCAGCTCAGAGTGTGAACCGAATATTAGATCAACTGGGCTAGCTGTCCATTTAATTTCCCCAGTTTTTCGATCTATGCCTTCATAAAGCCCCTCAGTCGTTGCTGATTTTTGCCATTTTGTAGACATATCGAGCAAGTTGCTAAAGAAATCATTACTCAAGATGCCGGGTTTGCTGGTAAAAACACCGAGCTTAGACTGTGCTGTATTGGTATTTAATACGCGCATACCACCTATTAAAACAGTCATCTCAGGTACGGTAAGGGTTAGTGTATTGGCTTTGTCAATTAGCATTTCTGTGGGTGGCCTTAGATTATCTGCATCGTAGTAATTACGAAAGGCATCGGCTTTTGGCTCAAGTACGGCAAAGGTGCTGACATCAGTTTGCTCTTGATTAGCATCCATACGTCCTGCAGTAAAAGGGACTTTCACAGTGTAACCAGCTGTTTTAGCGGCCTGTTCAATGGCGGCAGTGCCTCCTAAAACAATTAAATCGGCTAGCGATACTTTTTTGCCATTTGACTGTGCTTGATTAAAATTCTTTTGAATATCCTCTAAACGCTTAATGGTTTTAGTCAGTTCCTCTGGATTGTTAACGGGCCAATCTTTTTCAGGTGCAAGACGGATACGAGCGCCATTGGCTCCGCCTCGCATATCGGTACCGCGAAAAGTAGCCGCAGAGGCCCAAGCAGTACTCACTAATTCGGGTACAGTCAATCCAGATTTGAGAATTGTATGCTTAAGGCTTTCAGTATCCTTGGCATCAATCAGTTTGTGATTCACAACAGGAATAGGATCTTGCCAAAGTTGTGTTTCTTTAGGGACTTCTGAGCCTAAATAGCGTGAACTAGGCCCCATATCGCGATGGGTAAGCTTAAACCAAGCCTTTGCAAAAGCAAGTTCAAAGTCTTTTGGGTTTTCTAGGAAGCGTTGGGCTATTTTTTGATAGCTAGGGTCAGTTTTTAAGGCAATGTCGGTAGTAAACATAATGGGCGCATGGCGCAGCTCTTTATCGTGAGCATCGGGTACCAAATTAGCAGCGGCGCTATCTTTAGGAATCCATTGCGTGGCTCCTGCTGGACTTTTGCTTTGCACCCAATCATAAGCAAATAGATTTGTTAAATATTGTGTAGTCCATTGTGTAGGGTTCATAGTCCATGAGCCTTCTAGTCCACTGGTGATAGTGTCCTTTGCATTACCTGTGCCGCAGTGGTTTTTCCAGCCTAAGCCTTGATCCTCAATACCGGCAGCAGCAGGCGCAGCTCCTATGCACTTAGAGGGATCTCCATTGCCATGCGCTTTACCAAAAGTGTGACCGCCAGCGATTAAGGCAAGGGTTTCTTCATCATTCATCGCCATACGAGCAAAGGTTTCTCTTATATCTTTAGCGGCTGCGAGTGGATCAGGATTGCCATTAGGGCCTTCTGGATTCACATAAATGAGCCCCATCTGCACGGCTGCCAAGGGCTTTTCTAATTTACGTTCACCTTGGTAGCGCTCATCGGCTAACCATTTTTTCTCAGGTCCCCAATAGACTAAATCGGCTTCCCAGTCGTCGGTGCGTCCACCGGCAAAGCCAAAGGTTTTGAAACCCATAGATTCTAAAGCAACATTGCCGGTCAATACCATTAAGTCGGCCCATGACAGTTTACTGCCATATTTGCTCTTGATCGGCCAAAGCAAGCGTCTTGCTTTATCTAGGTTTGCGTTATCTGGCCAACTATTTAAAGGCTCAAAGCGTTGTTGACCACCACCAGCGCCACCACGGCCATCTGCCATGCGGTAGGTGCCTGCACTGTGCCAAGCCATACGGATGAAGAAGGGGCCATAGTGACCATAATCGGCAGGCCACCAGTCTTGAGATTGAGTCATTAAGATCTCGATATCTTTTTTTACTGCTTTTAAATCCAGTTTCTTAAATTCTTGCGCGTAGTTGAATGTTCTATTCATAGGATTAGATTCAGCCGAATGTTGACGCAAAGGCGCTAAATCTAATCTTTCAGGCCACCAGAATTGATTCGATCGGGCTTGAATTTCTGCAGGGGCGGTTGGTGATTCGGAAGCCTGACCCGCTTGGGAAAAGGCTATTGCTAAGAGTGCGATACTCGGTAACTTCAAATTTAACATAGTCATTCCTGTTCTAGGTGTAAAAAATGTCGCTGTTGGCTATCTAACTTCAAGGAGTAAGCGTCAGAAATACAAAGCAACTGGTTCGTAATTCAATGATTTCAATAAGAGTATTCCACTAAATTCAGTTTTGACAAGTGTCTGTGTCAGAGTCTTGCGCTAGTTCCCAAGCTCTTGCTTGGGAACTAGGTACTGAAAGCTCTAGCTTTCTCCACTGCGAAGCTCCAGCTTCGTTTGTGGATTACGAAGCTGGAGCTTGGTAATTAGAATTTTTAAGCGGAATGCTAAGGTATTATTATTTTTTAGGAATGATAATAGTTAATAGTCCATTGTGATATTCAGTGCTTATTTTAGTGGCATCGGCAGGGCCGGGGAGTGTTAATGAGCGTTGCAATTCACCGACAAAGCGCTCACGAAACTGATACTGGCCATTTTTATCATCCGTCTTATTGTCTTCAGTATGTTCAGTTTTAATAGCAATATGTAAGAGTCTATCATCCAGATTGACTGTTAATGAAGATATGTCAGCCCCTGGCGCATTCATGGTGACGATATATTGATCGGGCTTTTCTTGTAAATCCACATCAGGTATTTTATTTAGGCTTTCAAAGGGCGCGTTGATATGAAAGCGTGAATAGGAGTCATTAAATAATTGCTCCATTTCTTGTTGCATCTCTTGCAGCTCTTTATAGGGATTCCAAGGTAGCTGTTTAAAGAATTTATCATTAGGAGATGCTGGTTTTAGCTCTAAATTCTTTGAGATAGAACTAATTGATGGCGCTAGGTTTGGACGGCTTAATTCTATAACGCGATTGTTTAATAGATAAATACTATAGCTTTGTATACTGAGAGCTATAAGCAATAGTACGCCTATAATTAGGATTACTTTCTCTTTAGTCATGGTATTGAATCCTTTGGATTTATGAAATGTATTCCATGCTGGCATAAATCCCAGCATGGAATAAGTGTTCTAAATTAAGCTATTCAATTGTTATAGACTTGTTTTTGCTTTTTTCTGTTTTGGGTATGGTCACGGTTAAGATGCCATCTTTAAAACTGGCTTTTGCCTGTTCATCATCTATATTGTCAGGTAAAGCTAAGGTGCGCTGAAACTGGCCATGACTGATCTCACGGCGAAAATATTTGCCGGGTTCTTCTTCTTTCTTTTCTTCTTTGCTAGTCGTGCTGATGGTGATGGTTTGATGATGAATGGACACGGACACATCTTCTTTTTTAACGCCCGGTAGTGCTGCTTGTACTTCTATGCTTTGATCATGATCAAGGATATCAACACGAGGAAAACTAGTGGGCGATAAATTAGACGTATTCCAATCTAGTAACCTAGGCCATCTGTTTGAGAGAAAATCATTAAAGAAATGATCAAAATCATCAAAGGAGAATAATCCCGCTTTGGATGAGATAGGTAATAATTCAGGATTTCTAGTGGTATTAACTTCTTGATTTGACATAAAACACCTCTTGGAATGGATTAAATTAGATAATTAATAGTGTCAGCCTCCTTAGGCTAGCATCAATCATTTATAATGAACATTCACCTTCTGCCGCTAGCCAGTCTTCTAGTTCATGGCCGGGTTCAAAGCCTCTACTTTCTGCTTTAAAATAAGCTAGCTCTGCAACTTTAGCATCACGATCAGGTAGGAATATGACATCATTAATGGCATCAATATCAGGATTAGATGGACTATTTTTAACTTTGGTGGTCATGTGTTTTCTCCGCTGCTTGATAAATTCATTAGGTTTTAGTCGATGCTAAATGGCTGTTAAAGTCGACTGTGGACATTAAAGCAGAGAAAAATATTAAAAAACATTCGTATTAGTACGTAAAAAGCAGGGTTAATTTGCAGATAGACTAATTATTTCGACGATATGTGCATTGTAGTGGGTAAATTAGCTTCTTTATAAGGGCTACCAACTTAAAGCGTGACAGATATTAGGCTTAGGTAAGAAGCAATAATAAACCCCCCATTTTCATAGGATGATGACATGGACTCCTCCCCGCCCCAACGGTGTCATAATGCACCAATAAATTAACTAGGACAAAGAGGAGTCCACAATGAATAGTAACGTAGTTGGTTTGGATTTGGCAAAAAACATATTTCATCTGTTTAGCTTAGATG
>CAMDOP010000280.1 GCA_945903675.1 Crenothrix polyspora | reverse complement strand
ATAACAACCCTTCTTCTTGGTCTGTTAAAAGTATCCCCAAATGGAAGTCCTTGCCTGCTGGTAGTAAAAGCCTTGCCTCATCCAACGTTAATTTAGCAAGCTGATCAATGTCCATGCAGTCAGCAATCTGTTCCCCCAATTCATACAACAACGTTAAGTCTTTATATTTATTCAATGTTTCTTGGGAGAGCAATTTACTTTCTAATTCTTTTTGAGCCATATAGCTGACAAATGCTGCCAATAATTGGGCATCCAATTGTTCACCGCATACCCAACCTATAACTTTACCCGCTTCTATTTCAATAGGATAGCGGACAGTTTGTTTACTTTCTCCTAGTATTAATTCGCCCGCCTGATCAAGTATACACAACGACTCTTTTCGATCATCAATAAATCGTTGAATCAGCTTAGCAGGCCTCCCTTTTTGGCAAAGGCGTTTAAGTTTTATTTCGTAACTCATGTCAATAATATTTATGTCTATTCAAAAGGGGGTAAAAATAACCTGTCATTGAATTCTCAAATAGACTTAGTATCATCTAGTAAGGTGAAAAGTACCTTATTCAAACCAAGATTAACGCGTAACTGCTCAATTATTTTAAATTTATTCGCTAAAGAGACTTCTGTAATTACCAATTGAGGAGAAAATGCTAGAGCTGACTCTATTCCTTGTTTTACGTTATCTGTCGCAACGGTTTCACAGCCACATTTTTCTAGCATGCTGACCCAAGCTTTACGCTTCTCAGGATCTGTTATAAAGAGCAAAATCTTTTTTCTTAACCGAGGTGCTTTAAGCAACTTACTGACTGCAATCAACAAGTCGGTATCTTTAACCGGCTTGTTCAAATAACAATCAATTCCTAGTGCCTCACCGAGCACTTGGTCTTCAGTAATAGTATGAAGAATAACGGGGATATGCATGGTAGCTGGATTAGTATGCAATCTAACCGCAACTTCAAAACCGTTCAAATGAGGCATTTTAACATCCAGAATAATCAAATCAGGCTGTTGCTCGGCAATCATAGCCAAACCTTCTGCCCCGCTACTAGCTTCACGCACCTCATAATCAACAGCGCTTAGTTCTTGATGCAGAAACTCTCGAATATTCATATTATCATCGATAACTAGTATATTGGGCAGCCTGAAACCCTCGGGAATTATTGGTTTCTCAATATTCAATCTTATCGCTTTTTCCAACGATTCACTGTCACTATGCCATACGCAACTTACTTCTTCTCCATCATTACTCATTAATGTATTTTTATTTATATGCCCTTCTTTGCTCATAAGTGTACTTTGAGTAATCTGTTTATCCGACAGCGGCAATGAAAACATAAAAGTGCTACCAATCCCAATTTCACTTTCCAACCATAACCGCCCCCCCAGATGCTCAACAATTTCTTTACAAATAGGTAGTCCTAAGCCTGTTCCTTGAGGTTTATCAGTCATGGTATCGCCAACTTGCTTAAACTTCTCAAATACCAATGGCTGGTCTTCGGGCTTGATGCCACTGCCGCTATCAATAACACTAACAACCACTTCATCCGATTTTACTTCTGCTTTAAGGGTGACTATACCCTCATCGGTAAATTTGATTGCATTGGAGATAAGATTGATAACCACTTGAATTAAACGGTCACGGTCACCTTCACATAAAGGTAAATTAGCTGCAATATCTTTGTGAAGTTTTACTGGTTTATCGGCAAATAAAGAAGAGGTTGAGGCTATTCCACGATCGATAATATCCTCTATTTGTAATTCACAAATATTCCAATCAACACGCCCCGCTTCCATTTTGGCCAAATCTAATACATCATTAATCAAGGTCGTTAGGCGCTGACCCTCTTCGACGATGATCGAGGTATTATCCATGACTTGGCGCATGGCTTTCTGAACTTTCTTATCTGGATTATCCGCCAACGCAGGATAAAGTACAGTTTCAAATTTTTTCTGCATAATGCGGGCGAAACCTATGACGGAAGTCAATGGTGTACGGAGCTCATGAGAGACTGTAGAAAGGAAGTTGGTTTTCATTTGATCTAGATTTCTCAGCTTATCATTTGCCTCCTCTAGCTCAATCTGCTGAACCCTCATTTTTTCTTGTTGTATCTTCATATTTTCTTGCGCCATAGCGATTTCGAAAGCAGTTGCAACCACCTCAGAGACCTGGGCTATATAATCAAGCTCCATCTTGTTTAAATACTTAACTGTTCCAATTTCCATGACACCTTGTAAATTTTCTTCAAAAAGAAGCGGTGTAACGCAAATGGAACGAGGAGAAGTTTCCCCTAATCCTGAGCTAACACGAAGATAATGTTTTGGAGCATCTTCAATTAGTATTTGTTTACGTGACAAAGCAACTTGACCAACTAACCCTTCTCCATATCTGAACTCAGAGGGTGCGTCATTTGAGTATGAGAATGCATAAGTAGCAGATAACGACAACACCACATCATTATCTACATCCTTTAATAAATATACGGCGCCTACTTGAGCACCAATAAATTCGATAATCTCGTTGATTATTTTAGATGCTAAACCATGCAAATCTTCTTGTCCTAAAATGACTTTATTAATTCGAGCTATACCAGCTTTCAACCAAGCTTGACTATCCATCTCCTGATGATTGAGTAAAAGTTTATTTTGCATTGTATTAATCGCATCTGCCAATTCCCCTATTTCATCAGCACCCTGCACAGAGGCTTTAACACTATAATTGCCTTTAGCGATAACTTGGGTGGTCTTAATCAACTGATTAACCCTAACTACAATTGATCTAGAAATAATCCATGTTAAAATAAGACTCAACAAAAAAACAATTAAACTAAAGATGATAGTTATTTTAATCTGATCATCATATAAATCATCTGTTTCAACACTCGCAACTTTGAATTTTTTTTCTAAAACCGTCGTAACATAAGCAGCCGATATCAAAACAGCTTCTATCTCTTCATTACTCTTAGTTCGGCTCAATTCAAGAGCTTCTTTAGTTTTTCCATCCGCTATCAAGAGCATTATATGTTTTAATGTAAGGTCATACGCTCTATAGTTATTCGTAAATTGCTCCATCCCTTTCGATGTTTGCGGATCTAAGCTTAATTTACTGACCATATTAAAGCGATTAGCTAATTCTTCTTGAGCTGTTGATATGTTGAATAAATTTTTTGATTTTTCAGTCTCATTAGCTGGATGGAAAAGTTCCTTTTCAAACATTCGTAACTCAACAATTGAGCGGCGAGATTTTAAATTGTTAATTAACGTCTCAATATCGTTATCAACTATGAAATTAATCCTATTATTGAAGTTATTCAACGCATTAATTGACAAGAAAATTGCTACATATGAAAGAGATATTATAATTAAAAAACTTAACAACAATTTTTTGTAAAGCGACAGATTTTCTAAAAACCTCATTTCTTACCTCTAAAATTATGGACTATCATTTTTATGGTCACTTAAGAGAAACTCTAAATATTACATCTCTTCTCATTCATAAAAGAGAACTTAATGATAACTAAATACTTACATATGCCTTTATATTCTAAGAGTACCATACAGTTCATATTATAAAAACCATTTGCAACTATATTCATTTTAAAGAAATCACTATTTCAAGTTACATTGACTTTCAAGCCTTCAGAATCGCCCGCCAATATTATAATGATAAGCACCATGACTTGTTAACTTTATGTTTTTAATATAAATATTGATAATATCTCATACCCCCTAGACTGAACAAACCTTAATGACTTTTAGAAAAAATCTAATAGACTTCATCTGAAGTCACTTATAGAATAAACATTGAAGTTTCGTAATTGCCATCTGGCAATGGCAATATCTGTTTAATTCTCAAGGATCACCTGAATAATGAATATCCAAATTCGCCTCATGGCTATTGCCATTTTTTTCGTACTCCTTACCGGCCTAAGTGCATTATATCTTCTAGATTCAGTGCAACGTGCAGAAAATACTGCCCTCCAAGAACAACAACTATTATTTTCAGCGACCCTTGCAATTGAAGAAGCACATACACAATTTAAAATACAGATACAAGAATGGAAAAACCTGTTACTTCGAGGCAAAAATCTACAAGCTTATGAAACATATCTCGGTGCTTTTAATCGCCAAAGCAATCTAGTGCAAGAACACCTAGCCACAGCAAGAATAGCATTCGATAGTAACTCTCGACCTCAGATTGATGAATTAATCATCAATCATAAAAAACTGACTGAAACTTACCTAATGACTCTTAATAACGCAAAACTCGACACTTTAAATAATATAGAAAGACTAGATAAATCCATCCAAGGCATTGACCGCCCATTTGATAACTTATTTCCTAACTTGATTAAAAACCTTTCTCTGTCCTTCCAAAATAAAATTCTTCAAGATAATCAGAAGCATGCTGAAGCCAGCCAGCATTATATTTTGTGGATCAGTTTCTGCGTTATTATCAGCACCCTTTTTATTATTGCTTCATTCTGGACTGCCATCAAAACCACCCGTAAAGATAAATTTAACCACTAAAAAATTATGGAGATAACACTAAATATTTTATGTGGCTTGGGACTTTTTTTTATTGGTATTGCCAATGTTAGTCATAGCCTAAAAAGTTTAACCGGCCCAACTTTTCGACGTTTGATGGCTCGGGCCGGCGGCAATCCAATCGCTGCAGCCGCTACAGGCACAATGGCTGGCGCATTACTACAAAGTTCAAATGCAGTCACCTTTATTATTATAGGATTAATCAATACCAAATCCCTTGATGTCAAGCGCG